>NZ_PIZC01000044.1:0-1599 GCF_019325145.1 Actinomyces sp. 594 | reverse complement strand
CAAGCACCGCCCCGGATTAACCTCCCAAACCATAATCACCCCGACTTTCCCGCACCACACCAGCCAAAACCCCGATCTTAAGCACCACGTACACGCCGATAACTCCCATCAGGACCCCGTAAAGGGCCAACGGGCGAGGCCCGTGCAGTCCCCGGGGTTCTTCGAAGCCTGTTACCGTCGCTCACTGCGGCCCGGTGCCCGCAGGGCGTGGGTCCGCCCACACCGGGAACATGACCAACCGTGTTCACCGGCCGGGGCCTTCACCCGACCCACGCGTGGGCGGCGGTGAGTCTGGTCAGGCGAACGACAGAGTGCCGTCGTCGCAGCGGTAGCAAGCGTATCCGGGGATGCCGGATAGATCGTACGCGAGGTGCACGCCACGCGTGCTACCGCACTCCTCGCAGCGACGCCCGCCCTTACTGCGGCTGCCGCCGTGGTTTCCCCTGTCGTCGAGGTAGGCGTACACCATCTGGCATCCCTTGGCCATGAAGGGCTTACCGAGCCCTACGCACTTGCGCGTGGTGGTCTTGCCACTCTTCAAAGTGACTTCAATTTCTCCGCCTTCGGAGTCTTTCAATTCCGTGTAGGGGCCGTAGGCCACCCACTTACCTGCTTTGGTCTTCCTGAAGGTGATCATGATCTGGCTCCTTGCCTGGAGTGGAGACTGGCCCGTAGGAACTGCACTGCCATAACCAGTCGTGGTCGGCATCCACCGCTACCCCTGTCGCTCCTCAACGAGAAGGATGTGTGGGTAGTCGGACCGGGCAAGCAGGTGCCTGTGTTTGTCGACGGCGCGGCGGTGATCCTTGCACTCGACGATCGCCTGGATGATCCCGTCGGCAAGGATCTCCCCGCCGGGGGTCACCGTCTGGACGTGGTATCCGATACGCAGGTCACCGAAGCCCGTGGAGCGGTTGTCGGAACGTTGTATGCGCCCGCTGGTAGCACCGGGCCTTGTGCCACTCATGACCGCCTGCTTCCCCGCCGCCGCTGGCGGCTCGACCGGATGCGCCCCGATACTGCGCTGACCCGCAAAGCGAGCCCTATGATCCAACGCGCAGGTGCCGTGGACATGCTCACGTTGTCCCACTCGTCGATCCGGTCACCGGTGTCGTTGCGCCGAACTTCGACGTTCAGCGCGGGCACGCGGTATGCGTCTCCGCCGTTGCGGTAGGCAAGTAATCCATCCAGAGAATCGCCTATGCTGCTGCACCCTTTGCGGATATTGATTAGCTGTGCGGTGGGCCATGTCTTGGTGGCCATGGACTCTTCCTTCATCTGTGGCTGATTGTCTGAAGCTTTGTGTGGGTTGAATTGATATGACCGATTTTCACGTCCCACACCATCCCGCAGGAGGGGGCGGGGCGTGAAAGTCTTGTCTTTGCAGCAGCCGTATTGAATCCGGCATGGCCCTGTGGCGATTAGAAAGGCGGTTGAGACCCGCCGCTGGTGGCCCAGGGGTCGTCCGGGGCGCCGCCCTGCGGGGCGTTGTAGCTGCCCTGCTGGCCGCCCTGGTTGTATCCGCCCTGCTGGCCTGCGTTGTAGCCGCCGCCCTGAGAGCCCTGGTTGAAGCCGCCCTGGCCGCCCCCGCGGGGCTGG
>NZ_PIZC01000002.1:0-1445 GCF_019325145.1 Actinomyces sp. 594 | reverse complement strand
GAGCCTGTCAATATGTTTGTGTAAGTGGGCTGGGTCACAGGTGGGGGTTGATTCGTTCCGGGTAGGCCAGGGCCAGCTGTTGGAGGGCTTGTTTCCAGTTGGTGGTTACCGCTCCTTCCACGAGCCGGCCCTTGGCTTTGCGTTTGCTGGCGGGTAGGTTCTTCTCCTTCTCGCGCTGTCTGGCGCGCTTGTCCTCGATGTTGCAGATCGCCAGCCACAGCAGCTTCACCGCGGCGGCGTCGGAGGGGAACTGTCCCCGGTTCTTCGACACCTTGCGCAGCTGGTAGTTCAGCGACTCGATGGAGTTGGTTGTGTAGATGACCCGGCGCAGCATCGGCGGGAACGCCAGGAACGGCGTGAACCGCTCCCAGGCGTCGGTGAAGGTCTTGACCGCCGCCGGGTAACGCTGGCCGAGTTCGCTGGTCTCGAAGGCCGCCAGGGCCTCCAGGGCGGCCTCCTCGTTGGCGGCCTGGTATATCGGCCGCAGGGCGGTGCACACGGCCTTGCGGTCCTTGTAGGACACGAACCGTGTGGCGGCCCGGATCAGGTGCACCACGCAGGTCTGGACGGTGGCCTGCGGCCAGGTCGCCTCGATCGCCTCGGGGAACCCGGTCAGCCCGTCGCAGCACACGATCAGCACGTCCTGGACGCCGCGGTTGGCCAGCTCGGCGCACACCCCGGCCCAGAACTTCGCCCCCTCATGGGCCTGTACCCAGATCCCCAGCACGTGCTTGATTCCGTCCATGTCCACGCCAACGGCGATGTGGGCGGCCCGGTTGGAAACATGGGCTCCGTCACGGATCTTGACCACGATCGCGTCCAGGTAGATCACCGGGTAGAGAGACTCCAGCGGCCGGTGCTGCCAGGCCAGGACCTCCTCGCCGATCTGGTCGGTGATCTTGCTGATCGTCTCGTGGCTCAGCTCGGTGCCGATGGTCGAGGCCAGATGGTGCTGGATGTCCCGCACCGTCATTCCGCCGGCGTACAGGCTGATGATCATCCCGTCCAGGCCGTCCAGGCGGCGTTGTCCCTTGGGTACCAGCATCGGCGCGAAGGTGCCGGCTCTGTCCCGCGGCACGTCCAGGTCGACATCCCCGACCTCGGTGCTGATCGTCTTACGGCTGGTGCCGTTTCGGGAGTTGGGATGCGCCGCGGCGTCCGCAGCGCCCTTCTCATAGCCCAAGTGGCTGGTCAGCTCGGCCTCAAGACCCCGCTCCAAGGCCGCCTTGAGCACGCCGGTCAGCAGGCCATCCTCTCCAGTCAACGGGGTACCGGCATCGATCTGCGCGAAGATCTCATCCAACGCGCCCGAGGCCTTCAACTCCTCAGCGACCTTACGCTGCCGCTCACCAGCCGCAGCCCGCTCCTCATTCACATTCACACTCACAGTCTCATCTCCTTACAGACCAGCCCACCACCCCTTACACAAACAATCTGACACCCTC
>NZ_PIZC01000043.1:0-13376 GCF_019325145.1 Actinomyces sp. 594 | reverse complement strand
GCGGCGCGGGCCTGGTGGTGGCGGGTGCTGGCGTGTGGCTTGCTTGGGTGTGTGGGCATGTTGGGGGTGGCCTCCTCGATGAGGACCCGGGCGGGACTTGCTGGGGCTTCGGCTTGGCGTTAACGCACGCAACCGTAGCGTGACCAGCAGCCGCGGCGCTACTGGCTCCATCGCGCCTGTGGAAAACCCATCACATTCCGGGCCGGCCGTGGTACCGGGCGCGCGGCCCGGGGCCGCATCTTGCTACCAGCGCTTGTGCGCCCGTACCGACCTACCTTCACCGGTACAGACCTACCTTCACCCGTACCGACCTACCTTGGGCCCTATGAGCGACCGAACTCGGTGCGCAACTTCGACCGAACTCGGCGAGGCGAAGAAAGACTGGCGGGGAGCGGCGGTTAGATGACACGAAGGCCCACATGCGCGGCGAGCGCGGGCGCGAGTTCCGCGAGTTGCTCGGCACCCACCCAGGCACCGCGCAGGCCCGCGGCGTCGTCGAGCTGATTAAGCGTGAGTCCACGCAGGTCCACGTCTTTGAGCCGACTCTCCCGGATCCGCAGCTCGCCCACGCGGCAGTCCTCGAAAGCGACCCGGTTGAGCGTGGCGGCAGTCAGGTCGAGCGTGTCCAGCGCGCAGTCGCGCAGGCGCACATCCAGCAGATTGCTCCGTCCCAGCCCCAGGAAACCGATGCGGCAGCCCTCAATCAGCACGCTGCGCCACTGCGCGTCATGACATTCGCAGGCCCCGACCCGGGAGGACTCCCAGGACACCTCACGCCACACCGACCGCTGCGCGTGCAGTTCGGAGGCGGTCAAGCGGTCCACGCGTGACTCCGCCAGGCGCAACTCCTCAAGATGAGCGCGATCGGCCCGCACGTCCTCAACTACGCACTCGACCAGCTCCAACCCGCGCAGATCCACCCCTGAGACATCGACGCCGCTGAGGC
The DNA here is from genome assembly GCF_019325145.1 of Actinomyces sp. 594. Taxonomy (NCBI): domain Bacteria; kingdom Bacillati; phylum Actinomycetota; class Actinomycetes; order Actinomycetales; family Actinomycetaceae; genus Actinomyces; species Actinomyces sp. 594. Next base: position 12,430 of record NZ_PIZC01000043.1, on the reverse strand, counting down.
GCGCTCGGTCGACGTAGCCGCCCGCCCGCAGGACGACGGCGCCGACGGGCTCAAGATCCCGCGGCCGGATCGGTTTCGCCCGGGGCGGCCGGGGAAGCGGGGGACGAGGCACGGGACTTAGGCGGCGTCGTCGGCCCGCGACTGCTGGACGTCCGCGCCGAGGTGGCGAGCGATAGTCGCCTCGCACTCGGCGCGGTCAACCGGGCGGCAGCCCTTCGCCGCCCAGCCGGCGATCTTGGCGGGCTCCTCGCGGGCGAGCCGGAGGCCACGACGCAGCAGCACGTGTACCGGCTTACGGTGCTCGGCCAGGTCGCGGCGCAGTCGGAACCACCAGGTCTGCAGCCGTGGGCGCCGCAGTACGAGCGCATCGGCCAGTACGCCGGCCTCCCGGCAGCGGTCAACGAGCTCCGCGGCGAACACGCCCTCCGCGACGAAGGCCGGCAGGGCGTCGACGTCGAGGGTCGTGTAGTCGACCGTGGCGTTATCCGGGATTGAGTACACGGGCACGGTCGCCGTGCCCGTGGCGCACAGGTCGAGGATTGCGGTCATTGCCCGGTCTGCGTCCCATGAGGCGGGGTTGTCCCAGTCGATGGCGCTGTGGGCCTCGGCCCGGGTGACGCCTTCAGCGCCGGAGACGCCGCCGTCCAGCAGCGGCATGCCCGGCTCGTCGCCGTCGCGGTAGAAGTCGTCAAGTTTGAGCCGACGCGCGCCGCAGCGCCGCAGCAGGGACGTCTTACCGGAGCCGGACGGGCCGGCAAGCAGGATGACGCGGGTGCTCACGGTGCCCAAGGCTAGCCTGCCGGGCGGGTGCAGGTGGGCACGGCTGCGTTGTCGGGAAATGCAAATGCGGATCGGGGCGGGCGGGGTGAATCACGCGAACACGGGTTCACTGCCCGGGGCCGTCAGGAAGCCGGCGCGCGGGGCCCTGACCGGGCGCGCGGGGCCCTGACCGGGCGCGGGGCCCTGACCGGGCGCGCGGGGCCCTGACCGGGCGCGGTGGCGTGATCTCGATCCTGGGGCTGCCGCCGATTGCGGCGGATTGGGTACTATCTCGGCGAGGGGCAAGCGTGAGGCGGCGTGATGGGCAACGTTCGAGAGGCTGAGACCAGCGAACTCCTCGGGCTGATCCGTCGCGGAGAGGCGACTACCCGGCCCGAGCTTCAGGATCGTCTGCAGCTCTCGCGGGTCACGCTGGGCAAGCGGCTCGACGCGCTGCTGCGCTCGGGGCTGGTGGATGAGGCCGGTCAGGACGCCTCAACCGGTGGCAGGCCGCGCACGGTCTTCCGGATTCGCCCCGGCTGCGGCACGCTGCTAGCCGTCGACATTGGCAGCGCGCGCACCCGCCTGGCGGTGACGGACTTCGCGGGGACGATCCTGGTGCGCGATGACCGGCTACTGGACCTCTCCGGTGGTCCTGGCGCGGTACTCCCGTGGGTCCGTCGTCGTCTGCAGGCAATGGTCAAGCAAATCGGTGCCACGGGTAGCGTCCTGGGTGCGGGAGTATGCGTTCCCGGCGCGGTCGACCCCCTCTCGGGGCGCCTGGTCCACCCCGCGCTGATGCCCGGCTGGCACGGCGTGGACATCGCCGCGGAGCTGACGGGAGACTTCGATGGTGTCCCGGTGGCCGTGGGCAGTGACGTACAGGTGACCGCACTCGGCGAGTACCGGATGCGCTGGTCCAGCTCCGACGACATCGTCCTGGTTAAGGCGGGCGAGGGGATCGCCGCGGCCGCCGTGATTAATGGCGTCGTGCGCACGGGCGCCACCGGGGCGGCCGGAGAGATCGGGCACGTGCGGATTCCGGAGGGGCGGCAGTGCCGTTGCGGGCGATTCGGCTGCCTGGAGTCGGTGGCCGGTGGCTGGGCCCTGCGGGAACGGCTGAGCGCGGCCGGCTGGACGGTGGACAGTAGCGAAGAGCTCTCCGGGCTCGCCCTGCGCGGGGACTCACTGAGTATCGAGCTGCTCGAACTGTCTGCGCGACTCGTGGGCCGTGCGCTCGCCCCGGTCGTTGCGGTTCTCAATCCCTCCGCGGTGGTGGTTGCCGGTGCCCTCGCCGACGGCGGAGCAGTGTTCCTGGACCCGCTGCGGGCCGCCCTTGACGCCGTCGGGCCGCAGGAGGCCACTCGGCCGCTCATGATCGCCTCGGCGCAGTTAGGGGCGGACGCCGGCGTCGTTGGCGCGGCGCTGCTGGCCCAGGATCTACTGACTGCCCCCGCCCATCTGGACATGCTGCTGTCCCGGGTGACCTCGCGGCGACCGGCTCCAGACAGTTTTGTAAAGCTCTTTACATAACGGGCCTGCGGCCGGTATCGTCATGCTCACCGGAACCCACCGGCCCATATGACGAGAAGAGGCAATGATGGCCGCTCTCACTCTGTCCACCGCCTTACCGGATACCTCCTTCCGGCTCGACGTCGACGCGACCGACTGGCGCGGCGCACTCCGGCTCGCGGGCGAGGGGCTCACCGCTTCCGGGGCGGCGACGCCCGAATACACCGAGGAGATGATCGCGGCCGTTGAGGAGCACGGTCCCTACATTGTGATCGCTCCGGGGCTCGCCTTGGCGCACTCGCGGCCCTCCCCGGCTGTGCTGCGCACCGGCATGAGCTGGGTGCGGCTGGTGCACCCCGTCGAGTTCGGCAGCCCGAACGATCCGGTGCGTCACATCATCGGCTTGGCCGCCAAGGACGAGCGCGAGCACCTGGATGTCATGGCCGCCCTCGCCCGTGCTCTGTCAGACCCCGCCTCGCGCGCGGAGCTGGACCGTGCACCCACCCCGGCGGCGCTCCGCGGACTGCTTGACCCCAGCTCAACCGATACCACCACCTCTACCGGATTGGAAGAAGAATGAACATCACCTGCGTCTGCGGCATGGGCATCGGCACCTCGATGCTGCTGAAGATGAACGTCGAGCAGGCCGCCGCCTCGCTCGGCCTGGACGCCGACGTCTCCACCTCCGATATCGGCACCGCCAAGGGCGCCGCGCAGAGCGCCGACCTGATTATCACCTCCGCCGAGCTGGCCGAGGAGCTCACGGGCCTGTCCGCCCCGATCGCCGTGGTCCACAACTTCACTGACATCTCTGAGATCGAGGCCGCCCTAAGGGAGAAGACCCAGTGAACGTGCTGGTTGCGGTACTCGATTTCATCAGCCAGGAGATCCTCAACGTTCCCGCCTACCTGATCGGTATCGTCGCAGCTGTCGGCCTGATCGCCCTGCGCAAGTCTGCCGGGCAGGTCATCGGCGGGGGACTCAAGGCCGCAATGGGCTACCTGATCCTCGGCGCCGGCGCCACGGTGGTGACCAGCTCCTTGGCCCCCTTCGGCGACCTCATCTTCAGGGTCACCGGGGCCCACGGCGTGGTCCCGACCAACGAGGTCATCACCGCCCAGGCCGCGAGCGAGTACGGGACCACCTCCGCCTACCTCATCGTGCTCAGCTTCTTGATCATGCTGCTGCTGGCCAGGTTCAGCCCGCTGAAGTACGTGTTCCTGACCGGACACCACATGGTGTTCATGGCGACGCTGCTGGCCGTGGTCCTCTCGGTGGGCTTCGGCCCCGGGCACTCCGCCCTCGTGGTAGTGATCGGCTCGGTGCTTATGGGCACCATCATGGTGGTGATGCCGACGTTCGCCCAGCCGTACATGAACCGGGTGACCGGGGATGACAAGCTGGCGGTCGGGCACTTCAACACGGTCGGTTACCTGTTGGCGGGCGCGCTCGGCAGCGCCGTCGGTAAGCGTTCGCGCTCTACCGAGGACATGAAGTTTCCGCAGGGGCTGCGCTTCCTGCGCGACTCCATGGTCTCGACGACGCTGCTCATGCTGGTCCTGTACCTGGTGTTCGCCGTCTGGGGGATTGTCGCCGTGCCCAAGGAGGAGCTAATGGGCGTCTTCGAGGGGGCTCAGACCTCCGACACCTACGGCTCCTACATCATGGCGGCCTTCGCCCAGGCGCTGCAGTTCGGAATCGGCGTCAGCATCATCCTGTATGGGGTGCGCATCATCCTCGGTGAGCTGGTTCCCGCGTTCCAGGGAATCGCCAACCGGGTGGTGCCCGGCGCCAAGCCCGCGCTCGACATCCCGATCGTATTCCCCTTTGGGCCCAACGCCTCCCTGATCGGATTCATCGCCTCCTTCGTGGGCGGTCTGGCGTCTTTGGCGCTGATTGCCGTCTGGTTCGGTCCTGCTTGGGGGATGGCGCTGATCCTGCCCGGCATGGTCCCGCACTTCTTCGACGGCGGCGGCGCCGGTGTATTCGGCAATGCCACAGGCGGGCGTCGCGGTGCGATTCTGGGCGGTTTCGTCAATGGCGTGCTTATCACCTTCCTGCCCGCCGCGCTGCTGACCGTCATGGGTTCACTCGGTTTGGCCAATTCCACCTTTGGTGACGCCGACTTCGGCTGGTTCGGTTCGATCGTGGGGCTGCTCAGTCGTCTGGGGGCCGTCGGCGGCTCGCTCAGCGCACTCGCCTTCGGCGCGATCCTGTTCGCGGTTGCTTGGTGGTACCAGGTGCGACTGGTGAACACCGGCTGGCTGCCCGCCGCCGAGCGGGCGGCACGGCAGGAGGAGAACAAGGCGACGGCGGCCGGCTGATTCAGCGCGGCTCTGTTAATCCGACGCATCCGACGGGCCCGGCGACCAAAGTCGCCGGGCCCGTCATTGGTGCCGGTTTCGGTGTGTTACAAGTGCCGGTTTGGGCGTGTAACGAGTGCCGGTCTCGGTGAAGGGAGTCGGGTGATCATTCAGGCGAGCCGAGCAGGGCGCGCATGCGGGCGCGGGCGCCCTCGCGCTTGAGCGCCGCCAGCTCCTCGGTGTAGGCGGTGCGGAAGCGCTCGTCGTCGGCCAGGTCGCCGAAGATCTCCCGGTTGCCGATGAAGCCGAGCTCGTCGCCCGCCTCCTGCTTCTCCGCGAAGGGCCGCAGGTCGTCGGCCACCGGGATCGCCTCCCCGTTCTCGTCGGTGCCGAGCACCCCCAGCGACCAGGCGGCGCACATGGCCGCGCCCAGGCGGATCGGCCCGCCCGCGGCGAGGTTGTCGCGCACGGTCGGCAGCACGAACTTCGGCATGCCGGAGGGGCCGAACTGCGCCAGCCGCAGCAGCGTGTCCGCGATCGCCTCATTGGTGAAGCGCTCGAAGAGCGTGTCGATGTACTCATCCAGGTCGATGCCCGGCACGGGCAGCAGCCGCGGCCGCGCCTCGCGCTCCAGGTAGGTGCGCACCCAGGCGGCGATGTCGCCGTCGGCGGCGGCCGTGTGCGCGTACTCCATGCCCAGCAGCCGCCCCCAGTGCGCCAGGCCCTGGTGGGAGGCGTTCAGCAGCCGCAGCTTCATCAGCTCGTAGGGGACGACGTCGTCGACCATCTGCACCCCGACCTCCTCGTAGGGTGGGCGCCCGGCGGGGAAGTCGTCCTCCAGCACCCACTGGGTGAAGGGCTCGGCCACCACCGGCCAGGCGTCCTCCACGCCCAGCTCGGCGCGCACCTCCTCAATATCGGCGGGGGTGGTCTGCGGGGTGATGCGGTCAACCATGCAGTTGGGGAAGGCGACGTTGGCGTCGATCCAGTCCGCCAGCTCCGGGTCGGACAGGCGCGCCTGGGACACGACGGCGGTGCGGGCGATCTTCCCGTTGCCGGGCAGGTTGTCGCAGCTCATCACGGTGAAGGGTGCGACCCCGGCCTCGCGGCGCAGCCGCAGCGCCTCCACGATGTAGCCGAAGGAGGTCTCCGGCTCGCTGGGGTTGGCGGCGTCGTGGGCGGCCCCGGGGGCCTCGGCACGGAAGGTGCCGGTGGCGTCGTCGATGTTGTACCCGCCCTCGGTGACGGTCAGGGAGACGATCCGCGTGGTGGCTGCGGTCATCACCTCCAGCACGCCGGCGCGGTCCTCGGGTGCGAAGCGGTAGTCGCAGATGGAGCCGATGATCGCCGGCTCGTGGTGGCCGTCGGGGTGCTTGAGGGTCAGGCTGTACAGGAAGTCCTGCCCGGTCAGGGCGTCGCGCATGCGGGCGTCCTGGGGCAGCAGGCCCACCCCGCAGATGCCCCAGTCCAAGGCCTTGCCATCTCGCATCAGGCGGTCGAGGTACATGGCCTGGTGGGCGCGGTGGAAGCCGCCCACACCCATGTGGACGATGCCGGTGGTGATGGCGGAGCGGTCGTAGGTGGGGGCGAGGGGGGAGGCGGCGAGTGTGGTGGTCATGTTGACATCCTTGTCTTGGATCGGGTTTAGCGGTGCGGAGTCGGACGGGTTCTTGGGTCGGCTCCCGGCCGGGCCGCGGCAGGCGCCCCGGCCGGGTGACGACGGCGCTGCTGGTGCGGGATCAGGCGGTGACTGCCTCCTTGTGTGCGTCGGCGTCCTCGTCGCCGAAGGACTCGAGGATGCGGGCGTTGCCGGGCAGCTTCAGGGCGAAGCACAGGAAGAAGGAGATGACGTAGATGCCGGCCAGCGCCATGGCCACCCACAGGTAGCCGCCGGCGGTGGTCTCGTCACCCATCAGCAGGGTGACGATGGCGGGGCCCACGAAGGCGCCCAGTCCGGCACCGAGATTCAGGATGGCCAGCGCGTTGCCGGTCTCGCCGTGGGCGTGAGCGGTGATCAGCGGCGTGGTGGGTACGTGGGCGCTGAGCCCGATGCCGACGGCGGAGGTGCCCAGGGCGATCAGGAAGAAGTTCGGGCCCGCGACGATCGGGATCAGGTAGATGTAGGCCAGCGCCGCCGCCGTAATCGGGGTGGCGAACCACTGCAGGGTGTTGCGCCAGCCCAGCTTGTCACCGACCACGCCCCAGAACACGTCGCCAATGATGGCCACGAAGCCAAAGATGGAGAACTCCAGGATGGCCTGGGACTCGGGCATCCCGTAGACCTTGTGCAGGTAGACCACGTAGTAGGCCTGCATGCCGTACTGGCCGGAGAGGTTGATGACCTTCACGATGCCGCCGATGGAGACCTTCGGGTAGCGCCACAGCACGGACACGGCCGAGCCGACGGACTGCGCCACCGACTTGCCCTGGGTCTGCGCCGAGGAGGGGTGCATGCGCAGGAACAGCATGCCGATCACGCCGCCAACCGCGGCGAGGACCCAGCCGAGCCACAGGGTGGCGATGTGGCCGATGTGCGGCAGCAGCAGGCTGGAGAAGTAGGAGCCGAGCAGCTGCATGCCGAAGCTGAAGGCGAACCAGAACCAGCCGGAGACCGAGGACTGGCGTGCGGGCGGGGTCACCATCATGGTCCAGGTGAGGAACCCGTAGGCGAACATGGGATACCCGAAGCCGCGCATGCCGTAGAACAGCAGCAGCAGTGGCAGGTTGTGGCTGGGCAGGCCCACCGCGATGAACAGCGCGTCGAACACCAGGAAGGAGACCAGGCCGATCAGCATCACCCGGCGGCAGCCGATTGCGTCGCACAGGGCGCCAGAAAGGAAGGCTGCGATGGCCACCACTACGCCGTAGGAGGTAACGATCATTGAGGCCTGGGAGACGGCGAAGCCGACGGCGTCGCTGGACAGGTAGTTGGTGATCCACACCGCTTCGATCCCGTCACCGATCACGAAGATGATGACGGCCAGGAAGCCGGCCGCGAGGTTGGTGGGGAATCCGGTTTTCTGTATGGCTGCTATGAACCTGTTGGAGGAGGGCATCGTTGCTCGATCACCTTTGGTCGCTGGGTCAGGGCCGGCGTCCTTCGCCGGTAAACCCAGTTTGCGACCGGGAGGTGACCGCTTCGGTGACCGGTTGGGCACGTCAGGTTTACCGGTGTCCGGCTCCTCAAGCGCCTCGGCGACGCGGCTCAGGGCGCCCGCGAGGGGACGGCGGTTACCGAAGCCGGGCGTGCCGGTGACCGTTTCCGACAGCCTTCGCCCCAAGTGGGGACGGGAGCGGGCGAACTTGGGGCTGCAGTCGGCGGCGGCTTGGCCGCGCGCCGCCGGCTGGCGGCACCGGGTGGCTGCCAGGCTCCTGCTCCTAAAGTGCCGCTCCCGCTCAGACTCGTTCGACCTGGGGACCCAGGGCGCCAAGTCTGCGCGCCGTCGCGGCCCGCAGCTCCCGGCCGGTGATGATGCGCTCCAGCGAGCGCACGTGGCCGAAGCGCACGAAGGTGGAGTGGCCGAACTTGGTGTGGCTGCCCACCAGGATGGTGCGGTGGGCCACCGTTAGGGCTGCCTCCTTGACTGCTGCCACAGCAGGATCCGGGGTGGTCAGCCAGCCGTCATCGGTGATGCCATTGGCTCCGATGAACGCCAGGTCCGGCTCGATTCGCGCCAGCATGGCGGTGGCCCAGTGGTCGACGGCGCCGAGAGTCTTGGGCCGTATCCGGCCGCCGACGGCGATCACGGTGTAGCGGGGCCGCTCGGCCAGCTCAATCGCGGTTGGCAGGGAAGTGGTAACGACCGTGAGGGTACGGTCCTCGGGCAGGGCTCGCCCGACCAGAGCCGGCTGGTTGCCCTCGTCCAGGAATACCGTTTCTGCGTGCCCCAGGCAGGCCACGGCGGCGCGGGCAATGCGGTCCTTCTCACCGGCGTTGTGGCTGGAGCGGAAGGCGCGGCTGGTCTCATAGGTGGCGGACTCGGCGGCAGCAACCCTCCCGTAGGTGCGGATGATGCGCCCACTGGACTCCAGGTGGCGCAGGTCGCGGCGGATGGTCTCCACGGACACCCCGAATCGCCCCGGGAGCTCGGATACCTCCATCTCGCCGCGTTCCCGCAGCTCGCGGATCAGCGCCTCTCGGCGCGCCCGTGCCTCCGGGCGCGCCGAGAGCGGCTCTGGGCTACTTGCTGTCATGCGGCCGCCAGTTGCCGTGACGCCCGGTGCCGGGAGGGGAGCTGCGCCGCACCTGCCGCCGCTTTCAGCGTCGGCTTCCGCACGGGCACCAGAGTCGGCTTCAGTGTGCGATCACCACGCCCAGGTTACGCGGGCCGTGCACGCCGTTGACACGCACCAGCTCGATATCGGAAGTGGCCGAGCCGCCGGCGATCCAGGTGGTGGGGCGGGTCGGGTGCTGCCCGAGCACCTCCACCGCCTGCGGCACCGTCGGCATGATCATTTCCCGCTCCAGGACGACTACATGCTTGTCTGGAACAAGCGTGATGGCACGCCGACCCTGGTCGGGCTCCCCGTCCAGGCAGATTGTGCCGGACAGGGAGATGCCCACGCGGGAGCAGGTGACCACGGCATCGAGCTGGTCCAGCTCGAGGGTAGGGATCGGCTGCTCGCGGGAGTCCTCGCGCACCGTGCGCCCGCCGCGTGCGGCCGCGTCCTTATAGGCCTGCGGCAGCCCGGCAGGGACGACGACGCTGCGCGCATCCCCGAGCAGCTCGTCAATGGCGTCCAGGATGGCGGCATCCTTGGGGGCGCGCACGACCTTGGCGGAGTAGTCCTCGAGCTTCTCGGCCATGTCCGCGACCACCGGTTCCGAGCCGGGGGCGTCGGCGCCGACGCGAATGTAGTTGCGGGGGACCTCCCGCACGGGCCGACCCTGCTGCGAGCGGGAGATCGCTTCACGGGCGCGGGCGAGAATAGCGGTCTTGGCGTCCATCAGCGGTTCTCCTCGGTGGTGGGCTGGGCGGTGGCGTCAGCTGCGGCGTCGGTTGCCGGGCGGGCAGGAGTGATGCCCTCGGGGTGGGTGCGCTTCCACCAGTGCCGCAGCGACTCCTTGGGGGCGACGGGCAGGTCGCGCGAGCGCGTCCACAGGGAGGCGGGGAAGGGCAGGGCGCCGATCCTGCCGTCCTTCCCGAGCAGGCGGGTGGCCTTGACCCCCTCGGTGGCCGCCAGCCAGGCCTTTCCGCTGGACATGAGCGGGCCGGTGGTGTTCATGGCCACGTCCCACATGTCCGGCACCAGGCGGCGCTTGACGTCCACGCTGCGGGCCCGCAGGTGAATCAGGATGGTGGGGATGTCGATCTTGACCGGGCACACCTCCGCGCAGGCCCCGCACAGGGAGGAGGCGAAGGGCAGGGTGTGGACCGGATCGTCGTCGTCGAGCCCCTGCGTGAGCTGGGGGGTGAGGATTGAGCCGATCGGGCCGGGGTAGACCGAGCCGTAGGCGTGCCCGCCGGTGTGCTGGTAGACGGGGCAGATGTTCATGCACGAGCCGCAGCGGATGCAGGCCAGTGCCTGCCTGCCGATCGGGTCGGTGAGTACCTTCGTGCGGCCGTTGTCCATGAGGATCAGATGGAACTCCTGGGGGCCGTCGCCGGGGGTGACACCCGTCCACATGGAGGTGTAGGGGTTCATGCGCTCGCCGGTGGCGGAGCGCGGCAGCAGCTGGGTGAAGATCTCCGCATCCTGGTAGCGCGGTACCAGCTTCTCGATGCCCATCAGCGTGATCAGCGTGTCCGGCAGGGTCAGGCACATGCGGCCGTTGCCCTCGGACTCGAAGATGGAGACGGTGCCGGTCTCGGCGATGCCCATGTTGGTGCCGGAGACGGCCACGGAGGCGTGCAGGAACTTGCGGCGCAGGTGGGCGCGGGCGGCCCCGGCGAGCTCCTCGGGCTGGTCCGACAGGTCCTCGGGCGCGTCCCCCATGCGGTCCAGGAAGATGCCGCGCACCTCGGAGCGGTTGCGGTGGATCGCCGGGACCACGATGTGGGAGGGCATGTCGTCGGCGAGCTGGACGATCATCTCCGCCAGGTCGGTCTCGTGGGCGGTGATGCCCTCGTCTGCCAGGTACTCGTTGAGGTTGGTCTCCTGGGTGGCCATGGACTTGACCTTGACGACGTCGTCCACGCCCTTGGACTTGATGATGTCGGCTACGATCCGGTTGGCTTCCGCGGCGTCGCGCGCCCAGTGGACGATGCCGCCGTTGGCGGTCACATTCGCCTCGAACTGCTCCAGCAGCTCGGGCAGGCGGGAGGCGACCTCGAACTTGACGGCCTCCGCCGCGTTGCGCAGGTCCTCCCAGTCCGGCATCTCGTCCACGCGCATTTGCCGCTTGTTGCGGATGGTGCGCGTGGCGTGGCCCAGGTTGCGGCGCATCTGGGTGTTGGCAAGGGTCTTGTGTGCTCCCTCGGGGAAGGTGTGGCCCCAGCGCAGCGTGTCCTGCGGGACCTCGACGTTGGTGCGCCAGCCGCCGGTGTGGGGCTGCTCGTCGGGGGCGGAGGCGGGCATGCCTAGAAATGTCTGGGTCATCACAGTCTCACCTGGTCCTTGCTGGGCTGGAAGGAGGCGTGGCCTTCAAAGGGGGCCTCCTTGGTGGAGGCGAGGATCTCCGCCAGGTGCATTACGCGCACGCCGGAGTTGACGCGGGACAGGGCACCGCCGATGTTCATCAGGCAGGAGTAGTCACCGGTGCACAGCACCTCGGCGCCGGTGGACATGACGTTGGCGGCCTTGTCCGCCACCATGGCGGTGGAGGTGTCGGAGTTCTTGATGGAGAAGGTGCCGCCGAATCCGCAGCAGACCTTCTCATCGGGAAGCTCGATGAGGGTCAGGCCCTCGACTGCGCGCAGCAGCCGGTAGGGGCGGTCCCCCACGTGCGCCACCCGCATGGAGTGGCAGGTGGGGTGGTAGGTGACCGTGTGCGGAAAGTAGGCGCCTACGTCCTCCAGTCCGAGCACGTCAATGAGGAACTCGGAGATGTCGTAGGTGTAGTTGCTCAGCGCGTCCACGCGCTTAACCAGGGAGGAGTCGCCCACGTGCTCAGCCACCAGGCGCTGCTCGTGCCGGGCGGCGCCCGCGCAGGACCCGGAGGGGACGACGACGGCGTCCCACTCCCCGTCCAGGACCGGCTCGAAGGTCTTGACGTGGTTGGCGACGATGGAGGCGGCCTGCTTGAAGTAGCCGGTGTTGGCGTGCATCTGGCCGCAGCAGGCCTGCCCCTGGGGGAAGACCACCTCGTGGCCGAGCCGCTCGAGAATACTGACGGTGGCCTGTGCGGCCTGGGGGAACATCGTGTCTGCCAGACACGTGGCGAATAGTGCGACGCGCACGGTGTGAGGTCCTTTCCTCCACGAGATGCATTGGCGTAACCGTGACCAGGTTAGGACGGCGGCGGGAAGGTCTCCACCGGTGTGTGCGAGCACCTTCAAACTCTCTGGTTGAAGGCTGAAATCTCGCGGAAAAGTGGGGGTAGTTCGGGGTGGTGGGGGGCCTCCTCGGGCACCGCTGCGGGCGCGTTGCGGGTCACATTCCGCAACTCCGGCCTTCGGTTTTCCTCACCTGTTGCCGCGTGCGGTCGACAATGTCATCGGCTGACTCCTCCGGTTCGAGGATGCGGACGTGGAGGCTGGGGTGGTGTCCGGGGCGTGCGGCTGCTTGCGGTTGGCCACCCGGCGACGACGCTTCGGCACTTCCGACGACGCTTCGGCACTTCGCATCAGCGCTTCGTACCTTGCGGTGACGGTTCGGCACTTTAGGGTACTGTGTTGTCTCATGACTTCTGGGACTGTTGGATCTCATGACATCTGGGAGTGTCAGAAGTCGTGAGATTCTGGGAGGCCCTGGGT
>NZ_PIZC01000042.1:0-34959 GCF_019325145.1 Actinomyces sp. 594 | reverse complement strand
GCCTTTGCGGGTCCTGAGGCCTTCTTCGGGGGTGGGTGTGGTGCCCCATCCTGCGGGGTGCGTACTGGCGCTAGTGGTGGCCTCCGGCGTCGGGGACTGGGCGGCTTTGCATGACACTGCACGACCCTGGGTGGCACTGCACGACCTTGGTGCGCACTGCACGACCCCGGGGTGGTCGTGCAACGTACACCAAGGTCGTGGAACGCGGCCCGAGGTCGTGCAAGACACGGGGCGGGTAAGCGGTCCGGGCGCCGGATGCGTGTGCCGTGCCTTGTCCCGGCTCTGTCCCGGGGTGGATCTAGTGGCGTGGTGGCAGTTGCGGGGTTGTCGGCGCGAATGTGTGTGCGGTTGGTGCGTGTCGCGGTGTTCTAGCTGGTTGCTCCGGCCCGGCCTTTGCGGGTCCTTAGGCCCTCTTCTGGGGATGGGTGTTGTACCACCGCCTGGGGCCGGTGCGGGCGGCGGTTTTGGGGTCCTGCTCGGCGGTGGTGCGCTGGTTCAGTCAGGACCGGTACTGGGTGGTGTGGTCGTTCGGGGTTGCTGGCCAGCCGGTGGCCTGGTCAGCGGTGGAGACCAATAGCTCGGCCATTAGCTCGGCCATGGTGCGGTTGGCGGCGTCCAGGCGGCGCAGCTTCAGCGCGGCCTGCAGCAGCATCGTCGACTCTCCAGCATCGAGCTCGCTGTCGGGCTGGTCCAGGAGAGCGGCGAGCTCGTCGACGTGCGTCGGCACGGGCGCGGCCTCGTCTCGGTGCACGGTCGGCACGATGATCGGGTAGGCGAGCACTTCGAGGAGGGCCGCGGCGATCTGGGCGACATCGCCGGGGCGCGCGTCACGGTTGTCGTCCCAGGCGGTGGCGTCGAGCGTGGCCACGACGCGGCGCATCGTCGGTGACGCACTCCGAGTCATGACAGCAGGGGCAGTGGTGGGTGCCATTTCATCCTCCAAAGCGTGGTCGGCTGTGACAAGGTCAATCATGACCCCATCACAGCCGACCCGCGACTGCCCCTGTGGATAACGCACCCAGCTAGGCCCCGTCACAAGGTTGTGGACCGGCGAGCCGCCTGCTCGCGCGCGGCAGGCGGCACATTCGACTCCCCGGTGCTGCCTGCAGCCACACGGGCGGTCGCCTCACCACTAGAGGCGAGTGTCACCATCGAGCGGATCCGGTCGGCGTCGTACCCCTGTGCCTTCGCCTGTTCGGCGGCCAGTTGCGGGCGACTGGTTGCTCACCTGGGCAACGAGAGTGTCGCCGGCGACTAGTGACGTGAGCGCCCTGTCTAGTCCAGGTCTAGTCCAGGCCGGACGGTGAGAGCATCCGATGCGATGTCAGTGCGGCTCACCTGTGTGCCGGCGGCGGTGAGGGCGCCGACCGGGAGACCCGAGCGTGACCCCACTGACCAGACCTACAACCAGGTTCAGGCCAGTCTGCGGGCCCCCGCCCGGAGAGCCATCCTGATCATCGTCAACCTGAACAACTACCGCCACTGATGAGAAAGGCTCACTGCATCGTTGAGGTAGTGTCCCGCCATGACGGACTCGCCTTCCTCCCTAGCTGAATCCCCGGTTGCCGCCGCCACCGCCGCGCCCGGTCCCCAGTCGGCCACCGGTGCGGACTCAGCCAGTTCCCGCATTGAGAACGCCGGCCTGGACGTGATCGCCGAGTCCGAGCGCAAGGGCCGCCCCCGCGACCTGTTTATGCCCTGGTTCGCCGCCAATATCTCGGTGCTCGGACTGTCCTGGGGCGCCTGGGTGCTCGGCTTCGGCCTGTCCTTCGCCCAGGCCGTAGTCGCCGGCGTAGTCGGCGTAGTCGTCTCCTTCCTGCTTTGCGGCTTCATCGCCGTGCTCGGCAAGCGCGGCAGCGCCCCCACCCTGGCCCTGTCACGCGCCGCCTTCGGCTACCACGGCAACCGGCTGTCCGCCGCCATCTCCTGGATCCTCACCGTCGGCTGGGAGACAGTGCTGTGCGTGTCCGCGTCCCTCGCCTCCGCCACGGTGCTGCAGGCCCTGGGCTGGCACAACGATCTCGGCGCCCAGATCGTCGGCTTCCTGCTGACCGTGGGACTCGCGGCCAGCGCCGGCATCCTCGGCTTCGACACCATCATGCGGGTGCAGACATGGATCACCTGGGCCACGGGCATACTCACCATGGTCTACCTGCTACTGGTCTCCCCGCAGATCGACTTCTCCGCGCTGGCGGCGCTACCCGCCGGCTCGGCGGCCGCCTTCATCGGTGCCCTGGTCATGGTCGCCACCGGATTCGGCCTGGGCTGGGTCAACGCCGCCGCGGACTACTCCCGCTACCTGCCGCGCAGCGCCTCCACCGGCGGCGTGATCGCGTGGACCACCATCGGCTCCTCCCTGCCAGTCGTCGTCCTCGTCGTCGCCGGCATCATGCTGGTCGGCTCCGACCCCGAGCTCGGCACCGCCATTGACGCCGACCCCATCGGCGCCCTCACCACCATCCTGCCCACCTGGTTCCTGGTCCCCTTCGCCGTCGTGGCGATCCTGGGGCTCGCCGGCGGAATCATCATGGACCTGTACTCCTCGGGGCTGTCCCTCCTGGCCACCGGCGTGCCCGTGAAGCGGCACCAGGCGACCGCCATCGATGCGACCATCATGACGGTGGGCACCATCGCCGTGATCTTCGGGGCGGAGGACTTCCTTGGGCCCTTCCAGGGTTTCCTGACCACCCTGGGCGTGGTGATCGCCGCCTGGGCGGGTGTCATGCTTGCCGAGGTGCGCCTGCGCCGCCGCGACTACGACGAGGCCGCCCTGTTCACCCCCGACGGCGTCTACGGCTCGGTCAACCTGGAGGCTATCGCGCTGGTCGTCCTCGGCTCCGGGGTCGGCTGGGGCCTGGTGGTCAACTCCGCCGCCTCTTGGTTGAGCTGGCAGGGCTACCTGCTTGGGCCCCTGGGTGGCCGCGACGGCGCCTGGGCCGGTGCGAACCTGGGCGTTCTTGTGGCACTGCTGATCGGTCTGCTCGGGCACCTGCTCCTCGGCAGGCGCCGCGTGCAAGCCCAGGAGCAGGCGGGGGAGCAGGCATGAGTACCGTCGGCCCCCTCCCGCAGTCCCCCCTAGGGCCCGACGGCGTTCCCGCCGAGTTGCTTGCCGCCCTCACCGAGTCCGGGGGCGGCATCGGCCCGGGCCCCGCCCTGGAGGCCGCCCACCAGATCGCCCGGCGCACCGGATCCGCCCACCACGACGTGCTGGTCGTACTCGGCTCGGGCGCCGACGGCGCCCTGGACGGCTGGGGCGCGCCGGCGGCATCACTGCCGCTTTCCGATCTGCCCGGGATCACCGCCCCCGTCGCACCCGGGCATGTCGATCGGCTCGACTCCTATGAGCTGCCACTTCCACTGACTCCGGTCTATGCGGACGGTCCCGCCCCGGCGGCCGCGACCTCGTCCGGGAGCAGGCGCGTCCTAGTGGCCCACGGACGCACCCACCTGTATGAGGGACGTGGACCCGGCGCCGTCGTCGCCCTGGCGCGGGCTGCGGCCGCCACGGGCGTGCGCGCCGCCGTCCTGATCAACGCCAACGGCTGCCTGCGGGACTGGGAGATCGGAGACGTCATGACGATCACCGATCACCTCAACCTGTCCGGCGCCTCACCCTTCGACGGCACCGTGTTCGTCGACCAGCGTGAGCTGTGGGATCCGCAGCTGACTGCCACCGTGCGCGCACACACCCAGCGCGCCGGCGTGTACGCCATGGTGCGTGGACCGGAGTACCAGACCCAGGCCGAATCCCGCATGCTGGCAGCCCTCGGAGCCGATTGCGTGGGCATGTCCACCATTCTGGAGGCCATCGCCCTGCGTCAGCTGGGCGTGCGCGTGGTGGGGATGAGCGTCGTATCCGACCTGTCATTCGCTGCGGCACCGACCGACCCGGATGAGGTGGTACGCCAGGTGGCCGCCGCTCATCAAACGCTTGCCGCCGGTGCCGCGGAGGTCTTGAGGGCGCTGTGAGCAGTCGGGCGGGCGTCCTGCCCCGGCACCGCAGGTCCGGACATAGGACACCCGTCCCCGCCCGCGCGCGTCAGCATCCGGCTAGCCTTGGACCATGGCACCTGAGAACTCCGCCGCGACGACGCGCACCGAATCAGACTCCATGGGCACCGTAGAGGTCGCCTCCGACCGCTACTGGGGGGCCCAGACCGAACGCTCCCTGCACAACTTCGACATCGGCCGCGAGACCTTCGTGCTCACCCGCCCCCTCATCCGGGCCCTGGGCGTGCTCAAGAAGTCCGCCGCCCTGGCCAACGCCGAGCTGGGCGAGCTGCCCCGGGAGATCGCCGATCTGATCGCTCAGGCCGGAGACGAGGTCATCTCCGGTGAGCTCGACTCGCACTTCCCGCTCGTAGTGTTCCAGACCGGCTCGGGAACCCAGTCCAACATGAACGCCAACGAGGTCATCTCCAACCGCGCCATTGAGCTGGCCGGCGGCCAGATGGGCTCCAAGACCCCGGTCCACCCCAATGACCACGTCAACCGGGGCCAGTCCTCCAATGACACCTTCCCCACCGCCATGCACATTGCCGTCGTCTCCGAGCTGGCGGCCATGTACCCGCGCGTGCAGCAGCTGCGAGACACCCTGGACGCCAAGGCCAAGGAGTTCGACGACGTCGTCATGGTCGGCCGCACCCACCTGCAGGACGCCACCCCCATCCGCCTGGGCCAGGTCATCTCCGGCTGGGTCGCCCAGATCGACTTCGCGCTGGACGGTATCCGCTACGCCGACTCCCGCGCCCGTGAACTCGCCATCGGCGGTACCGCCGTCGGCACCGGCCTGAACGCCCACCCGAAGTTCGGGGAACTGACCGCCAAGAAGATCAGCGAGGAGACCGGCATCGAGTTCAAGCAGGCCGACAACCTCTTCGCCGCGCTCGGCGCCCACGACGCGCTCGTACTGGTCTCCGGCGCGCTGCGGGTGCTGGCCGACGCCCTGATGAAGATCGCCAACGACGTGCGCTGGTACGCCTCCGGCCCTCGCAACGGCATCGGCGAACTGATCATCCCCGAGAACGAGCCCGGCTCCTCCATCATGCCCGGCAAGGTCAACCCCACCCAGTGCGAG
Organism: Actinomyces sp. 594; assembly: GCF_019325145.1. Classification (NCBI taxonomy): domain Bacteria; kingdom Bacillati; phylum Actinomycetota; class Actinomycetes; order Actinomycetales; family Actinomycetaceae; genus Actinomyces; species Actinomyces sp. 594. Next base: position 29,882 of record NZ_PIZC01000042.1, on the reverse strand, counting down.
GCCATGACCATGGTCGCCACCAAGGTCTTCGGCAACGACGCTACCGTCGGCTTCGCCGGCAGCCAGGGCAACTTCCAGCTCAACGTGTTCAAGCCCGTCATGGCCTGGTGCGTGCTGGAGTCCATCCAACTGCTGGGTGACACCTGCGTGTCCTTCGATGAGAACTGCGCCTACGGCATCGAGCCCAACCGCGAGAAGATCCAGGCCAACCTGGAATCCAACCTTATGCAGGTCACCGCGCTCAACCGCCACATCGGCTACGACAAGGCCTCCAAGATCGCCAAGAACGCCCACAAGAAGGGGCTGTCCCTGCGCGAGTCCGCCCTCGAGCTGGGCTTCGTCACCGAGGCCGAGTTCGACGCTTGGGTGGTCCCGGCCGACATGACCCACCCGTCCGCCGCGGACGAGTGAGCTGGGCGGCCAGTCCTTCCTGAACGCATTTTGCATCACGGGCATCGTCCCCCGGCGGAACCTGACGTGCCGCCGGGGGACGATGTCGCATTCCCGTGGCCTGGGCGGGCGGCATGGGCCCGCTTCGGGAGGACGCAGCATGAGCGGTGTATTGGCTCCGCGGCGGCTAACCATGGCAGGCTTCGGCCATGACGCGCGCGAGTATCGTGGGCCTGGTTGTGGAGGCGCTGCTGATAGCGCTCGGCCTGGTGGCCATCGTCGGGGGCGACACCGAGCCGGCGGCGTACTGTTCGGCAGCCTGGGTGCTCTTGGCCCTGATCTACGTTGCCACCCTGCTGTGGGCTGCCTGGCGCCGTCGGGTGCTGCCAGACGACCGTGAGATTCGGGAGCCCGCACTCAGGCTGCATCGTCGGCTGGTTGCGCTTCTGGGCTCCGCGCCGGTCGTTGCGGCGCTTATGGGTCTGATCAATGCGCTGGCGGGAGCGAACATCCCCCAGGAGCTGGTCGACCAGCTGTCCGGCGTGTACGGCGCCGCGCAGACGGCATCCCTGATCAGAGTGATTCAGGCAGTCGCCATCGTGATGACAATCCTGATGGCGGTGCTCGGCTGGGCTCTGCTGCACCTGGGGTACGCACGCCATTACGAGCGCCTGGACCATCTGTACGGGCCGTCCCTCAGGTTCCCCGGCACGACGGACCCGGACCTGACCGACTACGTGTACTTCTCCCTGACCGTGGGCACCACCTTCGCCACCTCTGATGTCATGGTGGTTTCTCGGCGCCTGCGCTGGACGGTGCTCGTGCACTCCGTCCTCGCCTTCTTCTACAACGCGATCGTCTTGGCAATCGCATTCCGATTGATTACCAGCTGACCACGGACCGTCGCCGGGCGGGACAGTCCAGGGGCAGGCCGGTGTGCGCCGCACTCAGGCCCAGGGCATCCCGACCAGCTTGCCGGTGTACGCCCCGGACGCCATGTCCCGCTGCGCCTGAACCACGTCCTCCAACGGGTAGGTGTGCACCGGCAGGAAGTCCAGGGCGCCCGTCTCAATCCGGTCCAGCACCCGCTGCAGCTCCGCCTCCGGCAGGTCGGAGGCCTGGCCGGAGTAGGTGGTCAGCCGCACCCCGTTCGGGATCCAGTCCAGCGGGTAGAAGTCCTTGATGGTCCACGAGTCCGACAGCATCCCGGTGAAGCACACGGTGCCGTGCACGGCGGTCGCCAGCAGCGAGTCGCGCAGCGTCGGCACACCCACCAGCTCCAGCACCGCGTCCACCCCCGCGGGCGCGTACCGGCGCACCTGCTCGGCCACGGCGCCGTCGTCGCGCAGTGCCGTCACGCCCCGGGAGGCGAGCAGCTCCAGTCCGGCCTCCCGGCGGGAAGTGGCGTAGACCGTGCAGCCCATGTCAAGCGCCAGCGCCGCTGTGGCCAGACCCAGCGCCGACGTGCCGCCGCGCACCAGCAGGCTCTGGCCGGGCTGCAGACTCAGCCCGGTGGTCAGGGAGCCGTAGGCGGTCTGCAGCGTCTCGGGCACCGAGCCGATCACCTCCCACGGCAGGCCGGAGTGAAAGGTGATGACCTGCTCGCGCGGCACCACCACGTACTGGGCGTAACCACCGTCGAAGGCGCGCCCCATGCCGCCCATCATGGTGACCGCCTGAGTTCCGGGAGCCAGCCGTCCCTCGGGATCCAGGTCCACGACGCCGGATGCCTCGATCCCCAGCACGCGCGGATAGCTCATGCCGCCGGCCTGCCCGGTCACCGAGTGGTACTCGCTGCGGTTCAGGCCGAAGGCCATGACCTTCAGTCGGACCCAGCCGGGGCGCGGCTGCGGGACGGGCACGTCCATCACGTGCAGATTCTCAATACCGGGGGCGGCCAGCACGGCGGCGCGCATGCTTGCGGGCGTAGTGGGGAGGGTACTCATCAGGTGGGACTCCTATGCGTTTGGGGAATCGAGAGCGGATGGAGCAGTGGATGGCGTGGGCACGTCGGCCTGCCCAGAGGCGGCGGAGGCCGCAGCAACGCCGAGCGTCCGCCGCAGCCAGTCGACCTCCGCGCGGCGCGACGCCGCCGCGATCCGGGTCATGCCGCGCCGGTACGGGTCGGTCTCGGCGGCCGCGCGGCGGGGGTCGCCGTCGTCGTAGAAGAAGGCCGGCGCCGGTGCGGCCAGAACCTCCAGGCGACGGCGCAGAACGGCCTCACGCTCCGCGCTGTCGGGCAGGCGGGACAGGAAGGCGAGGACTACCAGGAACCGTGGCATGGATGACAGGTCCGCCTCGCTCGGGTGCCGCAGCAACTCATGCAGGCGCTCACGACCCGCAGCGGTGATTTCAATCCGCTTGCGAGGACGGCCGCGGGCCCCGGGCTCGTTGGTGCGGATGAGCAGGCCCGCCTTCTCCAGCCGCGCCAGGGCGGGGTAGAGGGCCCCCTCTGACAGGCGTCCCCCCGGCCCGTCCAGCTCAATAATCCGCCGCCGCAGCTCGTAGCCGTGTAGCGGGTGCTCATCAAGGAACCCTAGGATCTTGAGCTCAAGCACGGCCAATACACTACATCGAATCGACATATCCGCAAAGCGTTGTTACGGTAGGGCGACGTCGCCGCTCGGCGGAGGAGAGGAGACAGTCGTATGGGACTGGGAACCGGGACTCGGATCACCGGTGCGTCCGCGCCTGCCACCGCAGGTTCCAGGCCGGCCATGACAGGGGCCAGCACCATCGAGTTCTCCGATGTCACCAAGCGTTACCCGGCACCCGCGGGCAGTGAGCCCGCTGGCCGACGGGCCGCCGTCGACTCCTTCTCCGCCGTCCTGCCCGCCGGCTCCATCACCGTCCTGCTCGGCTCCTCGGGCTGTGGTAAGACCACGCTGCTGCGCATGGTCAATCGCATGGTAGAGCCGACCGAAGGCCGGATTCTGCTCGACGGTGAGGACGTCCAGGACGGCAGCCCGGTGGCCCTGCGCCGGTCCATCGGCTACGTCATGCAGAACGCGGGGCTGCTGCCACACAGGCGGGTGCTGGACAACATCACCCTGGTGCCGCGCCTGAACGGCACCGGCAAGTCCTCGGCCCGGGCGCGCGCCCTGGAACTTATGGGCATGCTGGGGCTGGCGGAGGACCTGGCTGACCGCTACCCGGGCCAGCTCTCGGGTGGGCAGGCCCAGCGCGTCGGCGTGGCCCGCGCGCTCGCAGCCGACCCCGGCGTGCTTCTGATGGATGAGCCCTTCGGTGCGGTGGACCCCCTCGTGCGCCGCGACCTGCAGCGGGAGTTACTGCGCATTCAGGGTGAGCTCGCCAAGACCATCATCTTCGTCACCCACGACGTTGACGAGGCCCTGATGCTCGGCGACGAGATCATCCTCCTGCGCGAGGGCGCTCAGATCGCGCAGCGCGGCACCGGTGCGCAGCTGCTCTGCGATCCGGCCGACGACTTCGTCGCCCGCTTCCTCGGTCTCGACGACGCCGAGCGCGCCCTGCGCCTGGCCGACGTCGCCGGCAGCCGGGTGGTCCTGGACCGGGCCGGCCGGGCGATAGGGCGGATCGACGCGGACGCGGGAGCGCGCCCGTGACCTGGTTCCTGAACAATCTCCCGGCGATCGGCTCCTACCTGATCGCACACGTGAGTCAGGCGGTGCCCGCGATCGTGGCGACCCTGGTGCTCGCCATTCCGATCGCCCGCCTGACCCAGCGGCTCGGGCCGCTGCGCGGCATCCTCGTCTCGGGCGCCTCCCTGCTGTACGCCATCCCCTCCCTGGCACTGTTCGTGATCCTGCCGGTCGTGCTCGGCACCGGCATCCGCGACACTGTCAACGTTATCGTCGCACTGACCCTCTACGGCCTGGCCCTGCTGGTACCCATCACCGTGGACGCGCTTGACGCCGTCGACCAGCGCGTGCTCGACGCCGCCACCGCCATGGGCATGGGGGCGCTGCGCCGCTTCGCCACCGTGGAGCTGCCCCTGGCGGGCCCGGCAATCCTTGCCGGCCTGCGCGTCGTCACCGTCTCCACGGTCTCGCTGACCACGGTCGGGGCGGTGCTGGGCGTGCGCAGCCTGGGCTGGCTGTTCACCGACGGCTTTCAGCGCGGCATCACCGTGGAGATCCTCACCGGGATCGCCGCCACCGCCCTGCTCGCGGTCGCACTCGACGCCCTGGTGGTGCTGGGCGGGTGGGTGCTGCTGCCGTGGACGCGCCGCGCCCGCACGCGTGAGGGGGCTCCGGCGTGAACTACCTCGGTGAGGCGATCGCCTACATTTTCGCCGCCGCCAACTGGTCCGGTTCGCTCGGCATCGGGCGGCTGCTGGCGCAGCACATCGGCTACTCGGTGCTCGGGGTGGCCGTCGCCGCCGCCATCGGGGTGCCGTTGGGCTGGTGGATCGGACACACCGGGCGGGGGCGGGGCGCGGCCATCGCACTGGCCGGCGCCGTGCGGGCCCTGCCCACCCTCGGCCTGATCACCCTGTTCGGGCTCGCCCTCGGCGTGGGACTGACAGCGCCCATGCTCGCCTTCATCGTCCTGGCGCTGCCCAGCGTGCTGGCCGGTGCCTACACCGGCATTGAGTCCGCGGATCCCGTCGCCGTCGACGGCGCCCGCGCCAGCGGCATGACCGAGGTCCAGATACTCAGCCGTGTGGAGATCCCGCTGGGCGCTCCGCTGCTTGTGGGCGGCCTACGCTCGGCCACCCTGCAGGTGATCGCGACGGCGACGCTCGCTGCCTACACCGGCGCCGGCGGGCTTGGGCGGCTGATGTTCCTCGGCCTCAAGACCCAGGACTACGGCATGATGCTCGCCGCCTCGCTCATGGTCATCGCCCTGGCTCTGCTATCCGAACTCCTCTTCATTCTCCTCCAGCGCGCCGTCACCCCGGTCGGTGCACGCAACCGAAAGGAATCCCCATGAGTCCCAATGCTGATAAGCGCACGGTGCTCACGCGTCGCAGCGCCTTGGCTGGCGGTGGCCTGCTGGCCGTGGTCGCCACGCTAGCCGCCTGCTCTAACTCCGACCCGCTGTCCTCCAACACGGTCGCGGGCGGCTCCGGGACCATCGTGGTGGGCAGCCAGCAGTACTACTCCAATGAGATCATTGCCGAGCTGTATGCCCAGGCGCTCGAGCAGGCCGGCTTCACCGTCGACCGCCAGTATCAGATCGGGCAGCGCGAGGTTTACATCCCCGAGCTTGAGTCGGGGGCGATCAGCGTACTGCCAGAGTATGGCGGCAATCTGCTGCAGTACTACGACTCCGAGACCGACGCCACGGACTCTGATTCCGTCCACGCCGCCCTGTCGGACGTGCTCCCGGACTCGTTGATGGTGCTCGACTATGCCGAGGCCACCGACCAGGACTCCTACACGGTAACCAGCGACCTCGCCGAGGAGTACGGTCTGGTCTCCATCGGCGACCTGACCAAGCTCGACGGCACCGTCATGGTGGCGGCGAACTCCGAGTTCAAGACTCGTCCCTACGGCCCGACTGGCATCAAGGCCGTCTACGGGGTGGATGCCGACGTCTACCCCGTGGAGGACTCCGGCGGGTCGCTCACCGTCGGCGCGCTCACGGATGGAACGGTGCAGGCGGCCGACATCTACACCTCCTCGCCCGCCATCGACGCCAACGACCTGGTGGTCCTGGAGGACCCGGAGGCACTGATCCTGCCGCAGAACGTGACCCCGCTGGTCGCCGCCGACCTCGATGAGGGCGCCGTCACCGCGATCAACGCCGTCTCCGCGCTGCTGACCACCGAGGCGCTGCGCGCGCTCAACGCCCGCTCGGTGGACGAGCAGCTCGACTCAGCCACGATCGCCACCGACTGGCTCACCGAGCAGGGCATCCTGTAGGCCTGCTCGCCGCGAAATTGGCTTGAGCCACCAGGCCCGTACGGTAACGAGCCGAGTTGGTCACTTAGCGCTCCTGTTGACGGGCCCGGTGGAAGCGCGCTCGATCAGCCGGGGGATCAACACCTGCTCGGTGGGCAGGTAGCGCTCTGCGGCCCTCCCGGCCGCCCGGTCCAGGGCCAGTTGTGACATGAGCGCGGGATTCTGGTCTATGGTGGTCAGCGGCACCAGGCCGGAGTCGAAGCGCCTGGCATTGTCGAAGCCGATCACACTGACCCGGTCCGGGACTCCCACCCCCGCGGAGAGCAGCCCCTGGATGACCCCGGAGGCCACCCGATCATTGAAGGCTGACACCGCTGTAGGCGGATCACTGGAGGCGAGCATTTGCGCGGCTGCGCGTATGCCGTGCTCCTGCTCCAGCCCGCCAGCGATGATCTCCGCCTCGGCGGAAAGCCCATGGGCAGCCATCGCCGCGAGGTATCCGGCACGGCGCTCCGGGCTCGACGGAGCGCTTGCGCCGTCAACATGCACAATGCGGCGGTGCCCGAGCTGCACTAGGTGATCGACGGCCGCGGCAACCCCACCCCGGTCATCAACCCTGACCACGTCCACACCTGGGCACGCAATCGGGCGGGCAACCGCGACGACGGGCACCTCCGCAGCAAGCATGCGCAACTGCGCAGCACCCAGTGACGGGCCGACCATGACCAGCGCCTCGCAGCGGTCCCGCAGCAGCGTCTCGGCTGCCCGGCGGTCGTTCACGGACCCCACTACGGCGGAGAGCACGAGCTCGTACCGGCCTGCCTCGGCCGCTGCGTACAGCCCGTCAATGATCTCGGCGTGGAAGGGCTGGTGGACGTCGAAGGTCACGCCGATTTGACTCGAGCGGCCCGACCTCAGGGAGCTTGCGCGCCTGTCAGGCCGGTATCCGAGCCGTGAGGCGACCGCCTTGACCCGGCGCCGCGTCTCCTGCGAGGCTCCGGCTGCATCGCGCATCACGATGGACACCAGTGACACCGAGCAGTTGGCCTCGCGCGCCACGTCAGCGAGTGTTACCTGCTTGCGCGACCGCTGCGCCATGGTGGCTCACCCCCGTGATTGTCCGTATCAAGCCTACGCCGAAGCATACGTGACAACAACTGTAATTTCTATAATTATAGCGGCCGGACTCGAGACCTTACGGTTTGGATTCGTTGAAATATCAGTGATTGTCGGGTGTGGTGTTACAGGCTGCGGCGCCTGCCTGGTGGCTCGTCACTAGAACGTGCTAGCGTATTTGTCATCACAAAGACCGCAGAGTCGTGGTCCTTGTGAAGCAATGCCGCGCAGCCCGGAGCGCTTGCGGCACACGACGAAGGAGTCCACCCATGACCAACAGTCCTACCCCTCCGGTTCGCATCGCCCTCATCGGTGCCGGCCGGATTGGAACGCACCACGCCACCGCAATCGCCCACGACCTGCACACCGCGGAGCTGGTGGCCGTTGTGGATCCCCGGGTCGAGGCCGCTCGCAACCTGGCCGAGCCGCTGGGAGCCCGCGCCGAGGCCGAGGCCACCGTAGTGCTGGCCGACCCTGATATCGACGCCGTGGTTGTCACCACGCCCGCCGCCCTGCACCACGACCTGATCGTCGAGGCCGCCGGGGCCGGCAAGCACGTGTTCACCGAGAAGCCCATCACCACCGAGCTGGATGAGGCCGCCGAGTGCGTTGAAGCGGCCAAACGTGCTGGTGTGGTGCTCCAGGTGGGATTCAACCGCCGCTTCGCACCCGGATTCATTGCGGCGCGTCGCGCCGTGGATGACGGCCGCGTCGGTACCCCGCAGCTACTGCGCTCGCTCACCCGCGACCCCGGCCCATACGGGGGCGATCCCGCTCGCACGCCCCTGTGGACGATCTTCCTGGAGACGCTCATTCATGACTTCGACACGCTGCGCTGGCTCAACCCCGGCGCCGAGGTAGACCAGGTGACCGCGCACGCGGATGCGCTCATCCGGCCGGACGCGCGCAGCAACGGCTTCCTGGACACCTCCGTGGTCAACCTGCACTTTGACAACGGTGCCTTCGCAACCGCCGAGGCCAGCTTCTCCGCCAGCTACGGCTATGACGTGCGCGGCGAGGTGTTCGGCGACGGCGGCATGGCCACGGCCGGCAGCGGGCGCACCACCGACATGGAGTTCTACGGTCCCGCCGGAGTCTCCTACGACACCTCCCGCGCGGACACCGACCTGCTGCACTCGGCCTATGTGGGGGAGTTCGCGGCCTTCGTGGAGGCGATCCGCGGCGGCAGCCCCGACATTCCCACCGGTGAGGACGGCGTCAAGGCCCTGGAGATCGCCCGCGCGGCCATCCTTTCCGTGCAGCAGTCCCGCACCGTTCGCCTTGAGGAGGTAACCCGATGAGCCCCGTGAACGTAGCCAATGACAATGCCTTCACCCTCGCGGCCTGCGCGGAGATGATCTTCACCGACCGGCCCTTCCTCGAGCGGGTCGACGCGATCGCCGCCCGGGGCCTGAAGGTGGAGATGTGGGACTGGACCAACAAGGATCTTGACGCGCTGGCGGCACGGCGGGCCGACGGCGTCGAGATCGTCTCCATGACCGGATACGTAGAGGGCGACCTGACCACGGACGACGGCATTTCCCGGCTGCTCACCACTGCTGAGCGGTCCCTCGCCGCCGCCGAGAAGATCGACTGCCCCCGGCTGAACGTGCACGGTACGGGCCTGGGGGAGGGCGGCATCCCAGTGGTCGCCAACGAGCGCCCCACTCCCGGCGACTGGCTGCGCGCGGCCGACACCCTGCGCCGTCTGGCCGCGCTGGGGGAGCGGGAGGGAAGGATCTTCACCCTGGAGAACCTGAACCTTCCAGTGGATCACCCCGGTTGCCCCTTCGCCCTGGCCAAGGACACGCGCGCGCTGGTGGCGGCTGTCGACTCCCCGCACCTGCGGATGAACCTCGACCTCTATCACGCGCAGATCGGCGAGGGGAATCTGATCGAGCTATGCCGGGAATCCCAGCCCTGGATCGGCGAGATCCAGGTGGCGGATGTGCCCGGGCGCGCCCAGCCCGGCACCGGTGAGATCAACTACCGTGCTGTCGCCCTGGCCCTGGCGGACATGGGATACCGCGGCACGGTGGCGATGGAGGCATTCGCCTCCGGCGCCAGTGACGACGCGCTGGATGACTTCATCCGCACCTTCACAGTCGAGGAGACTCGCTGATGACCACCGCCAGCGTCTCCGCTGAAAAGCGCAACATCGACCGGCGGTTGTTCACCATCCGCTCGATCGCCACGCTCGGCGGGCTCCTCTTCGGCTACGACACGGGCGTGATCTCCGGCGCGCTGCCGTTCCTGAAGCTGTCCCCCGCCGAGGGCGGGATGTCACTGACCGCCTTCAACGAGTCGATCGTCACCAGCTCGCTGACCGTGGGAGCGGCATTCGGGGCGCTAATCGGCGGACGCCTGTCCGACCGCTACGGGCGCAAGCGCAACATCATGACGGTGGCCGTCATCTTCCTGGTCGGTGCTGTCGGCTGCGCGCTGGCGCCGTCTTATCCCGCCCTCGTGGCATTCCGGTTCATCCTGGGCCTGGCCGTTGGCGGCGCCTCCGCCACCGTCCCCGTCTACCTGTCCGAGATCTCACCCGTCGAGATCCGCGGCACGATGGTCTCTCGCAACGAGTTGATGATCGTCACCGGACAGCTGCTGGCGTACACCTTCAACGCGATCATCGCCACGGCCTGGCCCGGGGCTCACGCCTGGCGGTGGATGCTCGTGCTCGCCTCACTGCCTGCGATCGGGCTATGGATCGGTATCCACCTGCTGCCCGAATCGCCGCGCTGGCTGGCCCGTAAAGGACGTGTCGCCGAGATGTGGGACGTGCTCAACCAAGTCCGGATGGCCGACCAGGTTCAGGGCGAGGGCGAGGACATCGTGCGCCGCGTGGAGGAGGAGGCCCGTATGGGCAAGGGCTCCTGGGCGGATCTGCGCACTCCCTGGATTCGCAAGATCACCCTGATCGGTATCGGCCTGGCATTCCTGTCACAGCTCACCGGCGTCAACGGCATCATGTACTACGCCCCCACTATCCTGATCTCCACCGGTCTGGGGGCGCAGGCATCGATCGTGGCGACCATCGCCAACGGCGTGGTGTCGGTGATCTCTGTGTACATCGGCATCGCCTTCTTCCTCAAGCGGCTACCGCGCCGCCGGATGATCCTGACCGGTCAGTCCGGGTGCGTGGCCTCCTTGATCGCTCTGGGCCTGGTGTTCCTGCTGCCAGAGTCGACCGCCCGCAGCTACCTGGTGCTGCTGTTCATGCTGTCCTTCCTGTTCTTCATGCAGTGCTTCATCGGGGTGACCTTCTGGCTGATGCTCTCGGAGATCTTCCCGATGCGGGTGCGCGGCCTGGCCAACGGCGTGGCGGTGTTCTGCAACTGGATGGGCAACGTGATTGTCGCCTTCGCCTTCCCCAACCTCATTGAGGCCATCCAGGGCAATGTGTTCTTCGTGTTCGCCCTGGTGAACCTGGGCAGCCTGGCCTTCTACGCCAAGTTCCTGCCGGAGACCAAGGGACACTCCCTGGAGGCGCTGGAGCGGATCTTCCAGGAGCGCTACTCCTGAGGGAGCCCTAGCGAGCGCACGGCAGAAAGCACGTCGGCGTTTTGATCCGTGGGGCGCGCACCGTCTACCGGTGTGCGCCCCACGGTGGTCTCTAGCTCCTGGTGCGCCGCCAGTGATCCACCCGCCAGGACGCGTCCCCCGATACGGGGCGCCACTGCCCGCGCGGATCCGAGCGGGGGCCGCCGGGGATCCAGCGGGACGGAGCGAGCGCCGGGGCATGCACCAGCCGCTGCGGGGCTATACCCGCCGCGGCTGCCTGCGCTCCGGCGTCGAGGTCAACAAGTGTTATGAGCAACTCGTCCACCAGGTCGGACTCAAGCGCCTGTTTGTAAACGGTGCCGCCGCCTATTACCCATACTCGTGGCAGGCTGCGGTAACCGTCCTCGCGTGGGTCCGGACCGAGGCTCCCGACGGCATCGTGGGCCGCCGCCAGCGCTTCGCGCAGATCGCCTGCCACGAGTGCTCCCGGCGCGGTCCAGTGGCTCCTTCGCGTCAGGACTACGTTGGCGCGCCCGTCCAGCGCGCCTCCGAGCGAGTCCCAGGTGGTGCGGCCCATGACGACGGCGCCTCCCCGGGTAGCCGCGCGGAAATGGCGGAAGTCCGCCGGTACCCGCCAGAGCATCTCGTCATCGGCGCCGATGACGCCGCTGCGGTCCTGCGCCCAGATCGCGCCTACTGGCTGTTGCCGACCCGGCTCCCCAGACGCCGGACCGGTGTGACTAACTGGGTTATTCACACCGCCACCGGAGCCTTGATGGTCGGATGGTGCTGGTAGCCGACGGAGGCGTCAATGTCATCCATAGCGTACGCATCAATCGAATCCGCCCGCTCCAACCGCAGCCGGGGGAAGGGGTAGGCGAGTGGCACCCGGGAGAGCTGCTCGTGAACCTGGGTCACGTGATTGCTGTAGATGTGGCAGTCCCCGCCGGTCCACACCAGTTCACCTACCTCCAGCTCCGCCTGCTGGGCCAGCATGTGGGTCAGCAGCGCGTAGGAGGCGATGTTGAAGGGCACCCCCAGAAACAGGTCCGCCGAGCGCTGGTAGACCTGCAGAGACAGGCGCCCGTCGGCCACGTAGCACTGGAAGAAGGCATGGCAGGGCGCCAGGGCCATGCGGTCCAGCTCACCCACGTTCCAGGCGGATACGAGCATGCGCCGGGAATCGGGGTCGCGGCGCAGGGTGTCGATCACCCCGGCGATCTGGTCGATAACCCCGCCATCCCGCGCCGGCCAGCTGCGCCACTGGGCGCCGTAGATCGGGCCAAGCTCGCCGTCGGCGCCGGCCCACTCATCCCAGATGGTGATGCCGCGCTCCTGTAGCCAGCGGGCGTTCATGTCGCCGCGCAGGAACCACAGCAACTCGCCCTTCACGGCCTTCATGGCCACGAACTTCGTGGTGATGCGGGGAAAGCCCTTGGTCAGGTCGTAGCGCAGCTGCCTGCCGAACAGCGAGCGGGTTCCGGTGCCGGTACGGTCCCCCTTGCGGGCCCCATCGAGCAGGACTTCCGCCAGCAGCTCCTCGTAGGCGGTATCAACACCGTCCGGTGGCGTCAGTCCCATCCGCGAAAGGTGTGGGTACTCGCTACTGCTGTTGGCGTTGTCGCTCATGAATGCGTCTCCGTCTCATCCAGTGCATCTGCTGGGCGTGCCGCGCCCACACTATCGGTACTTGAGCGGATTGCGGGTACTCCCGCCACGCAAGGGGGATCGATCAAGCCGGGAAGCCCCCGCCGCGGCTCACGCCGCGTCGGGGTCGTCAAGCAGGTGCAGGCGAATGCCGGCCCCGTGCTCGATCGTGTGACCGACCGTGCAGCCGCGCTCGATGGCCCGCTCGACTCGCTCATTCAGCGTCTGCCGCTGCTCGGGGCTGAGCGAGGCGAAGTCGGCGATGATCTGCACATCAAAGTCGCTGTAGCGCTCCTCCTCCTCGTTCTTCAGCGTGGACACGATGAAGTTGGCGTCGAAGTCCTCGCCGAGAGCCTTGGCGAGCCGGTGATCCGCAGACAGGGTGTTGCAGGCGCCCAGGGCGATTTTGATCAGCTCCCCGGGGGAGAACTCGCCCTCGCCCATGCCCACGCGGACCTCGGCCCCGCGGGAATTGTGGCCCAGGTACTGCCGGGTGCCGGTGCGCTCGGCCCAAACCGAGTTGCTCTGCGTGGGGGTGATGATGTCATCGAGATTGTTCATGGCTGGATGGTGCCATGCGGTTCACCGGGAAGACCAGGACATGCGCGTTTGGCGGAACGGGAATATCCGCGGGCGTGCTCGTGGAATATCCGTGGGCTGCCCGCGGCGAGGTGAGCGGCGGGCCGGGCTGGACCACCCGGCAGGTTCACGCGTTGGCGAGCCAGGCTGCGCCGCGCCGCTGCTCGTCGGCCACAACTCTGCCGACTCTGGCAAGCGCCTTCTCCTCTACGCTGCGCCCGACCAGGGGCACCGAGACGGACAGGTCCAGGTCGACCACGACACTGGTGGACTCGCCGTCCGCGCCCGAACCCATGGACATGGCTGCGCCGACTTTTACCGGGGCGCCCTTGACGGTGGCCTCCAGGCTGCCGGTACGAGACCCGTCTGCCGCGGGTTCCGTCCAGGACTCGGTCAGTCCGAAGGAGACGGCGGAGCGGACGAAGCGCGCTGCTGCGGAAGGCAGGCGGGAGGGCGGCACCGAGCCGGAGGTGGTGGCGACGAATCCGCGCCCGCGGGCGGCGACGTCGACGCTCATGTCATTGAGCTGCAAGCGCTCGAAACGAGCTCGCTGATACGCGGGATCGGCCAGCATGGCGGCGACGCGTGCCGGATCGGCGGGGTAGGTGATGGTGACGCGCTTCTTCATGCCTACGATCCTGCCATGTATCGCTGACGATTAGCGTGCATCTACTACGCGTTGTGCCTACGCCCACGTTCTGGCAGGTAGGAGCCCCCGGGCGGACGGCTGGCCGGGGCCAGGCCGTGGACGCGGGTTCGCCGCGCAGCCGGTGCAAGGACGACGTGTGGCCGATTCGGCCGTGCATCCCGGTAGCATCGGGGCGTGTCGAGTCTTCTGCCCTCCTCGGTCCGCGGCATCGTCAGTCTGCCTCCCACAGACCTGGACTGGTTGCACCAGCTCATGGCGGACTGGCAGGTGGTTGCCGACTTGTCCGTGTCAGACCTGGTGCTGTGGGTGTACACCGATTCCGGTCGCTTCGTGGCCGCCGCACACTCACGTCCGGCCACCGGTGCCACGGTCCACTTGGAGGACGTCATTGGGCGCCGCATGCCCGCCGCCCGCGAGGTCCTGGCCCTCGAGGCGTTGACGAGCGGGCAGATCGTGGTGGCTGCGGCGCCCGAGTGGACCGGCTCATCGGCGGTGCGTGAGGAGTACGTGCCGGTTATGCACAGTGGCCGGGCCATCGCCGTCATGACCCGGGAGACCGCCGTCGGCGTACTACGAGGCGGACGCATCGTGGACAAGCCCCTCGAGGTACTGGCGGATGCCCTGTGCCTGATGATCGCCCAGGGCGCTTTCCCCATCAACGGTGCCGCTACCGGCATGCGCCATGGCACACCGCGGGTGGGTGACGGCGTGGTCAGCCTCGACGACGACGGGGTGGTCACCTACGCCTCACCGAATGCGCAGTCCTGCTTCCACCGGCTCGGCGTCGCGGGCGACATCGAGGGATGCCAGCTCGCCGAGGCCGTCACCAGCATCATCCCCGAGCGCACGCCCGTGGATGAGACCATGGCGGTGGTGCTGATGGGACGGCAGGCCTGGCTGACCGAGGTGGAGGTCGGGGGCGTGTTCCTCTCACTGCGCTCCATCCCGCTGCGCCGGGACGGGGCCAGAGCCGGAGCGCTGCTGCTGGTGCGCGACGTCTCGGAGATCCGTCGCCGGGAGCAGGTGCTGATGAATAAGGACGCGACGATCCGCGAGATCCATCACCGCGTCAAGAACAACCTGCAGACAGTGTCTGCCCTGCTGCGCATGCAGGCTCGCCGTGCCACCAATGAGGAGACGCGCATCGCGCTGACCGAGGCGGAGCGCCGGGTGGGCACGATCGCCACCGTGCACGCGGCGCTCAGCCAGAACGTGGATGAGAAGGTCGACTTTGACGAGGTCTTCTCCTCAGTGCTCCGCTCGGCTGCCGCCGTCGCCACCCCCACCGGACACGTGTCCACCCGGTTGGAGGGGGAGTTCGGCATTGTCGACGCCGACTCCGCGCAGGCGCTCGCCACCGTACTGGCGGAGCTGGTGACCAACGCGGTTGAGCACGGCCTGGAGGACCGCGACGGCACCGTGACAGTTCGGGCACAGCGCGAGGGCGGCCAACTGACCGTCCACGTGATAGACGACGGAGTGGGCCTGGTGCCCGGCACGGAGATGACCGGCCTGGGCACGCGGATTGTGAGCACACTCGTGCGCGGCGAGCTGTGCGGCTCGATTGACTGGCGGCCCGCACCCAGCGGGCGCGGCACAGACGTAGTAGTGCATGCCCAGCTGAGTGACTAGCGGGGCGATCAGTGCGCCTGGTCTGTGCTCGTGCGCATGTGCCGCCCCGGGCACTCCCCGGACCTGGCGCGCACCCAGGCCGTGGAGCACCTGCCTGAGAACCCGCTGCTATCAGGCGGTGTCACGCGCGCGGCGGTGCGAATTAGTCAGTCCTGTTCAGTTCGCTTCCCGGAGCGGAGATCGGGCAGCGCAGGGCATCCAGCCCAGGGGCGGCGCTCGAAGGCGCTCAGGAGGACCTGCGGGCGCGAGCGGCGCGGCGCTTCAGCGAGCGGCGCTCATCCTCGCTCATACCGCCCCACACTCCGGCGTCCTGGCCGTTCTCCAGAGCCCACTTCAGGCAGGTGTCCACGACCTCGCAGCGGGCGCACACCTCCTTGGCCTCAGCGATCTGCGCGATCGCGGGGCCGGTGTTGCCGACGGGGAAGAACAGTTCCGGGTCGACCGTGAGACAAGCTGCCTGGCTCCGCCAATCCATAGAGGCTCCCTTCGGGGACATGAGTGCTGCTGCGGTGCGCGTTACGTGCCGTCCCGAAATCGCCGAGGCGGGCGTTGGACCACCGCGTCCTGCCCCAACTTTCACACGCTCACCGGGCCGGGGCAAGACCCCGTAGGTGAGAGCTGTGCCGACGGCCTGTCGTGATGGTCACAGTCAACTGCGGTGTTACTGCAACGGTTACAGGGGTGAAACCTCGGCCTGGCGCCAGGCAGGCCAACAGCTGGCGGAGCCCGGTGCCAATGCGCGCGCATGGGGCGCTCACTGCTCATCCACTCGGGCGGCCGGCTCACGCACGACCTGCAGCGGGGTCAGGCCGCCGCGCCACACCAGCACGCCGCGTCCCGGCACGGTGGCGCCGCGCGGGTCAATACTGCCGCGCAGCTGCCTGCCCGCGGCCTGCGCGGCCGGTCCCAGGCCCGGCCACAGCACCAGCACGGCCCCTCGTTCCCGCAGCAGGGCAAGCGGACCCCGATAAGTGCCGGCCGCGCGCTCCGTGGTCGCGGAGGCGATCACACAGCGCCCCTGGCTCACCGCCGCCTCCACGCGCGCCTGCACCCCGGGGTCACTCAGGTCCAGGTCATCGGCGACGAGCGGGGCGGAGGCATCCGCGCCGACGGCGGTGTGAGCACAGCGGGCCAGGGCCGCAACCGCGGTACTGCGTCCGGATCCGGGAGGCCCAACCACGAGCACACACCCACCGGGCAGCGGCACCGGGGCGGCGCTGTCACCGCCCACCGCCCAAACGCCCGGAGCGGACGGCACTGTTATGGGGATTTCCTCCAGCCGGCGCAAACCGGGGCCGGGGCCGCGGTGCTCGTCCGGCTCGGGCAGAACCACCTGACATGCGGTGGATTCGCCGCCGTCGAGCAGTACGCCGCGCCCCGGCCCCCGACCCGTGACGACGCCACGCGGCAACCCCGCCAGGGAGGCCTGAGTCGGCTGCACGGCCCCGAGCACCAGCCGCCGCCGTAGCGGTACGGTCCAACGCGCATTGGCTACCGTCAGCGGCGCAGCCACCAGCACCCCGGTCCCGGTCGAGGCGGCCGCGCGCACCACTGACTCGAGCAGCGCCAGTCCTTCACCCGGTCCGAGTGCCTCGTCCACAGACGCCAGCATGACGTCGACGTCGTCAATGGCCAGCAGGTCCCCGCGCAACGATCCCGCGGCCGCCAACGACCAAAGACGTGCCAGGCGCCGGGGATCGTCCCCTCCCACGACGGTACCCACCCCGGCCCGTCCCGCCAGCTCGGCCGGAGCGGAGTGCGGCTGTGCGCACACGTGCACATTCACGCCGCGGGCGAGCGCCCCCACCGCGGCCGAGTACACGGCCGTCGAGCGCCCGCATCCCGCTGCTCCCAGCACCAGCAGCGGCTCTGCCGGAGACCATACCCACGTGCCCAGGCGCTGCTGCTCGGGCAGGTCCGTCAGTAGCAGGATGCAGTCCGCGGAGCCAGCAGTGCCCTGCGCCTGCTCCGGCAGCGTCCCCGGGGCGGGCGCGGGCGCCTCGCGGGCGGCGGCGAGGGCGCGCGCCTGCCGACGGCGCACCCGCGCAGGCAGTGGTGGTGCCCAGGGGCGCCACGGGGTGATCGTGCCGGCCGCGGCGGCGACCTCCTCGATCAGGGCCGCCAGATGGCGCTCTGTGCCGCACCAGGGCGCCTGCAGCACCTCGCCCGCCTGCGCCTGCGTCCCGGTGGACGTAAGCACTCGGCCCGGGTGCGCGGGCAGGTGCGCGGCGCCGTCATGACCCAGTACGTCGCGGGAGTCCGCCGGATCCAGCACGCGCAGGCACACGCGCAGATTCGTGTTCGCGCGGATCGTGGGGGACACGGCGCCGCCCGGACGCTGCGTTGACAGAATCAGGTGGATACCGAGGCTGCGGCCCTGCGCGGCCACCCTGACCAGCGAGTCGAGCACCTCCGGGTGCTCCGCTGCCAGGGTGGCGAACTCGTCAACCACCAGCACTAGCCTGGCGGGCGCGATTCCCGCAGCCAGGTAGGAGATGTCCTTGGCGCGGTGGTCGGCGAGCAGGCGCTCGCGGCGGCGCACTTCGGCCTCGAGTGACTCCAGGGCGCGGCGGGTGCCCGCCGGATCCAGGTCGGTCAGGACCCCGGCTGTGTGCGGCAGCTGGGCCAGCGGGCCGAAGGCGGCCCCGCCCTTGTAATCGACCAGGACCAGCGTCAGTGCCGTCGGTGGCCGGGAGGCCGCCAGCTGCAGCAGCCAGGAGATGAGCAGCTCCGACTTGCCCGAACCGGTTGTGCCCGCGAGCAGCGCGTGGGGACCATCCCGGACCAAGTCGACGGATACCGGCCCGCGGGAACCCACGCCCAGGACGGCCGGCAGGCCTGCAGACACCGCCTGCCAGCGACGTCGCAGAAGCGCTCGATCCAGGTCGGTGCACACCTCCTCTATCCGCACGCTTCCCGGTAGCTCGGCGGTCCGCCCGGCGGCCTCGTCGGTGCCGAGCAGCGGGATCCCCGCAGCAGCCAGGAGGACCGACCACCAGCGCTCACCGGGATCCACGGTCCGCCCGCGCACCGGCAGCACGCTGACAGCTACGGCCGCCCCCGTCAGCATCCCCGCGTCCGCGGCGCTCACGCTGACTTCCGACCGCCTGCCCTCGGGTCCCCAGGAGACATGCACAGCGGTAGCGTCCGCCTGCACCTGCCCGACTCCGCGCGCCAGCACCTGCGCGCCCCACCAACGCACGGCTGCTACCGCCATCGGCCCGGTCAGGGCGACGGAGTCGCCGGCGGCCACCCGTAACACCGTCCGACGCCGTCGGCGGCCGGTCCAGGCACGGACCTCATCCGCTTCCCTGGAGGAGGACTGCGCCCGGTGGGGCCCGCGCTCCCCGGCGTGCCGCACAGCAACGGCCAGAAGCATGCCCGCGGGGTCGGGAGTGCGCGCGCGCCGTCCGCGCCATCCCGCGGTGCCGGATACCGTCCGGCCCCGCCGATTCCCAAGCATCGGCACGAACCGAAGTAGCAGCATCACCCCCATGGGCGCCATGGCCAGCGCTCCCAGCGCTCCGCGGTTCCCGGTGCGAATAGTGACAACTACTAGCGTCACCAGCAGCCCGGCGGCCAGCCCCGAACCGAGGAGCATCCACCGGCTTTGCGCCGGTGTGGGCGGCTGCGGCGGGTGCAGGTCCGCGGGACGAGGACGCAGCTCCACCAGCGTCTCACCTAGGCGCAGCCGAGCTCCCGCGCGGCATTTCCGGGGCCGTGATCCCAACTTGCGCCAGCACCAGCGCCTGCGCACGCGCACACCGTTAGCGGAACCCGCATCCGACAGCAGCACACCGCGGTGGGTTTGCCGTACTCGTAGGTGCGATCGGGAGATGGCCCGATCCGTGAGCACCCCGTCACGGCCGATGGTGCCCCGCTCGGGCAACGGGACTACGAGGCCCTCATCGCAACCGTCGAGCACCGCCAGATGCCAGGCAGATGCCAGCGCCTCGCGGGCGGCGGAAGCGGCCGGTGCGGCGGGGTCGGTCATCGTTGGGCCGGGCGCGGACGCACCGGTCCCGGCCAGCGGTGGCGCGGGCGGTAGGAGCGAATCGGTGTGCATGGGCTGAGCCTGCTCCAGGCGGCCGGTACTGCGGGGCGGGCCTGGGGATGGGCCGCGCCCGCGCTGCTGCCAACGACGCCTGTGGATAGCGGCGCGTATCAGCCTTGGTCGGTAAGGCGATGCCGGGCGGTTCTGAAACAGTCAGGGACGTGGGGGAGGATGAGCCCATGAGCGAAGCCCGCCCCGCAACTTCAGCCGCCCTGGCCGCCGATCTGGTTAAGGTGCCCGCCGCCGTGCGTGCCCGCTGGACTGAACTGGTCAGGGTCATCGAGCGCGCCCGCGATGCCTACTACGCCGCCGTGGACTCCCAGAGTCCCTGGTCCGATGCCGAGTACGATGCCCTGTATCGCGAGCTGGAGTCACTGGAGAAGGCTTATCCAGCGCTTCAGCTGTCGGGCTCGCCCACCCAGTCCGTGGGCGGGCGGCCGACCACGGACTTCGCAGCGGCGCCGCATTATGCGCGCATGTACTCCCTGCAGGACGTGTTCGACCTGGAAGAGGTGGAGCAGTGGGCGCAGCGCATGGCGGCGGAGACCGGAGTGCCCGACGCCGAACTGGCGATGACCGCGGAGGTGAAGATCGACGGCCTGGCGGTCGCCCTGACCTATGAGCACGGCGTACTGACTCGCGCCGCCACGCGGGGCGACGGCGTAGTCGGGGAGGATGTCACTGGGAACGTGCGTACCATCGCCTCCGTGCCACTGGTGCTGGCAGGTGACTCGCATCCGGCCCGGGTGGAGGTACGCGGCGAGGTTTACTTCCCGGTGGACGCCTTCCACGAGTTCAATGAGCGCCGTCGTACCGAGAACCTCCAGCGGGAGGCACAGGGCCGCCCCCGCCTGCAGGTATTCGCCAACCCGCGCAACGCCGCTGCCGGCTCGCTGCGGCAGAAGAACCCCGCCGTCACAGCCGCCCGGCCGCTGGCCATGATCGCCCACGGGATTGGCGCCATAACGCCGGCTCCCGGCCAGCAACTGCCCACTACCCAGCACGCCTGGTATGAGCTGCTGGAATCCTGGGGGCTTCCGGTCTCCCCCTACAACGAGGTGGTACGCGGACGAGCTGAGCGCGAGGCATACATTGCGCGCTATGCCGACCACCGCCATGACCTACTGCATGAGATTGACGGCATCGTGTTCAAGCTGGATTCCCAGCCGCTGCAGGACGAGCTGGGCTACACATCCCGTGTCCCCCGCTGGGCCACCGCCTATAAGTACCCGCCCGAGGAGGTTCACACCCGCCTACTGGACATCGACGTCCAGGTCGGCCGTACCGGCCGCGTCACCCCCTTCGGGATCATGGAGCCGGTGCTGGTGGCCGGTTCTCGCGTGTCCCGGGCCACCCTCCATAACGCCACCGAGGTAGCCCGCAAGGCGGTCAAGATCGGTGACATGGTGGTTCTACGGAAAGCCGGAGACGTCATCCCGGAGATCGTGGGACCGGTCCTTGAACGGCGCGACGGCTCCGAGCGGGAGTTCACCATGCCGCGCAACTGCCCCTCCTGCGGAACGGAACTGGCCCCGGCCAAGGAGGGCGATATCGACCTGCGCTGCCCCAATACCCGCTCCTGCCCGGCGCAGCTGACCGAACGGATTGCCCACATCGGCTCGCGCGGCGCCCTGGATATCGAGGGCCTGGGAGACGAGGCCGCCCTGGCACTGACCCAGCCCGACGCCGGACGCGCAGAGGTCCTGGCCGCGCTCGCGGCGGGTCACCTGCTCGAGACCGAGCGTGGCCGCCTGCACTTGTCGGCGTCCGAGCTGGGGGCCCTCCACCCCTCCGAGCGAGTCGGGGCGGCCGAGGCACTGCTGTCCGCCGCTGGCGCGTCCGAGCAGCAGCCGGCGCTCACGGGTGAGGCCGGGCTGTTCGAGCTGACGGCGGCCGATCTGCGTGAGGTGTTTGTCTACCGGCCCGTCACCCGTGGCGGGCTGCCTACCGGCGACTGGCGGCTACTGCGTTTCTTCTGGTCCAAGCAGACCTACACCAAGGAAGGCGAGGTCAAGAAGCCGACCCGGCCGGGGAAGCACGCCACGGCCATGCTTGCCCAGCTCGATGCGGCCAAGCGTCAGCCCCTGTGGCGAGTCCTCGTGGCCCTGTCCGTGCGACACGTGGGCCCGACGGCGGCCCGTGCGCTGGCTGCCCGCTTCGGCTCCATGGAACAGCTCCAGGCCGCCGGCGTGGAGGAGCTGGCGCAGGTGGAGGGGGTTGGCCCAACGATTGCCGCCGCTTGGAAGGACTGGCTTGAGGTTGACTGGCACCAGCAGATCCTGTCCCGCTGGGTGGCCGCCGGGGTGCGCATGGCTGATGAGACCGCGCCGGGGGAGGCCGTGCCCCAGACGCTGGGCGGCCTGACCATTGTGGTAACTGGCACGCTGCAGGGCTTTACCCGGGATGGTGCCAAGGAGGCCATTGTCTCCCGCGGTGGCAAGGCGTCCGGTAGCGTCTCAAAGCGGACGAGTTACGTCGTCGTCGGCGAGAACGCAGGTTCTAAGGAGGCCAAGGCACGCGAACTGGGCCTGCCGCTGTTGGACGAGGCCGGCTTTGAGACCCTGCTGGCTGGTGGCCCCGAGGCGCTCGCAGCCGATTCCTGACGTGCATCGGCCCACCCGGGGTCTTCACCCTCCGGGTGGGCCGAGTGCCTGGGCGGTCCGCCGGGCCGCCCAGCGTCGCTAGACTCAGTAGTGGCTTACCACGGTGGTTCCGATCTCGGACCAGTCATAGAACCACTTAGCCTCCGAAACCGGCATGTTGAGGCAGCCGTGCGAGCCGGAGAATCCCCAACTGGAGCGCCAGGGGGCGCCGTGCAGGGCGTAGCCCTGGTAGAAGTAGGCGATCCAGGGAACATTCTCGGTCTCGTAGTTCGTCCCGTCGGCGTTCTGACCGCGCATGGTCTGCGTCTCGTACTTCAGATAGACGTGGTAGGTGCCGGTTACGGTCGGGGTGGCGGCGGCGCCGTCGACCACGGAGACAGGCCCGCGCATAACCGTCGCACCCTCGTAGGCGGTCACTGTCTTGTCAGACAGGTTGATATCCACCCACTTCTCACCGTCGGCCGCCTGGTAGACCAGGTTCTCGGCGCCGTCGGCGATCGCCCGCTCCTCCCACTGCTCGTCGCTCGTGGTCATCTCGAAGCTGCCGCTGTAGGCCTCGCCGTTGGACAGCGACTTTGAGATCGCCTTGGCAACGGCTTCCGCGTTGTTGACCGTCTGCCCGGCGACCGCCTCAACGCTGGTGGCAACGACCTCGCCGGCGGAGTTGACGTTCCGTTGTCCCACCACCGGTGTCACGTTCGCCTCGGTCGCCTGGGCGTCGACCCACTGCGCAACCTTGCCGCTGTCGATCGACAGCGTGGGAGCAGCATCAAGGCTCTCCGTCACCGAGATCCAGGACGCCTTGGTCGCGGCGTCTGCGGTGTAGGAGGTGTCCCCGGAGGCGGTGGCCACGGTGACGTCCTGGGAAATCCACTCGTTCGCGGTATCCGCCACCGCCTGTGCGTCCTCGTCCGAGACCGCCGGCTGGGTGTTCTCGTAAGTGACGTCCACCGAGCTGGAGCTGAGTGAGGCCGCGGCCGCGGCGGCGGCGTCAGCCAGGGTGCCTGTATCAACACTCAGGCCTGCACTTGCGGCGGTGACCTCGAAGGCGGTCGAGTCAGAGTCCAGCTTGATAGAGGCGTTCTTGGCCTTTGAGTGGTCGTCGGGAACAAGACCGCCGGCGTAGTCCTCGAGCACGGCGTCGTCGCTGGAGGTGACCACACCGATATCGGCGTGGTTCAGCAAGGCCCTGAAGCGGTCGATGATGCCGGCTCCATGCTGCATGGCTGCATCCGCGGTGGCATCAGCGTCCACCGTGGTTCCCAGCTCGGCGAGCGTGGCGGTGGCCTCGGCGTCGCCGGTGATAGTAACCGTGGCGGCGTCCGCCTTAGTGCTGACCACGTCGGCAATCTCCTGCCGGCTCATCCCGGCCACATCGATGCCCGCCACCGTGGTGCCCGGGACCGCGACGTCCGCGTAGTGCTCGGCGTAGGCGTACCCGCCCACACCCATCAGTATGGCTGCCGTGGCCACGGCAGCCAGTGCCCGCCGACGGCGCCGGGACAGGCGTTTGGCGGGGGTGGTGTCCGCCGCTTCTGCGCTGGCGGCGGATGCGGGGGAGGGGTGAGTCGTCGCGGCGCTCTGAGCCGAAGCGGGCGAGGCGGTCGTAAACGCTGTGTCCGGCTCCGCCGGCGTCGCGGCTTGGGGCGTGTCCGCACTGGGTGAGATTGAAGGCGGCATGGAGGCCGGTGGCGGCGCAACGGCAGACTGTGCCGTGGCGCTATTCGCGGTGTCGGTATCCGACGCCGATACGGGTGGGGAGAGCGGCTCCGCGGGCGCGGCGGCGGGTGTGCCCGCTGTCGGTCCGGATCCGTTGGCCGCCATTTTTGAGGTTCGTGCGGTGGCAGGAGTCTCGCCGTACGGGCTTTTCAGGACCGTGTTGGAGGCAGCGCCATCGGCGACGGGTCCGTCGGCCGGTGCCGAGGACTCGTCCGTCTCCTCCGGGAACGGCCCGGTGGGGAGCTTGTCGCTTTGCATAGGATCCTTATTCGCCGGCAGCCTGCCGCAGTGACGGACCGCCCTGTTCTGGGTATCCGCTCCAGCCGCGGAACCTTCAGCGTCAATGACACCGGCCTGCGCTGGGAATGTCAATGTTGTCCGACTCCGCGTGCCTGTGACTTCCCACATGCGAGCCCGACGGCTGCTGGCGCTCGAGGCGTGGCGTCGGGGACTGCGTCCCACGGTGGGCGCGCGCGGCGCGGTGTCGGCTCGGCAGTGGGACGGTGAGTGGATAGACTCGGGCGCATGTCTGCCATTTCCAAGGATGAGGTGATCCGCGTCGCGGCGCTCGCGCGCGTGGCCCTGAGTGATGAGGAGGTCACGCGGCTGGCCGGCGAGCTGGACGCAGTTGCCTCCTCGTTCGCCCGGGTTACGAGCGTGGTCACACCCGATCTGCCGGCCACCTCGCATCCAGTTCCGCTAACCAACGTGATGCGGGAAGACGTTCCCGGCCCGACGCTCGACGTCGGTGAGCTCCTCGCCGGCGCACCCGCCGCCGAGGACTCAGCCTTCCTCGTGCCCCGCATTCTCGGAGAGGACTCCGCCTCGTGAACAACGAAACCCGCCCGAGCGCCCAGACGTCGACGGGCAGCAAAACCGCAGCCGACCGGATGGATGCCATTACGCAGACGGCCGCGCAGCAGGCGGCCGCCCTGGCCGCAGGCGCGGTCTCCTCCCGCGAGCTCACTCAGGCGCACCTTGATCGCATCGCCGCCGTCGACGGTGCCGTGGGAGCCTTCCTCGACGTTGATGCGGACAAGGCGCTGGCTGCTGCAGACGCAGCCGACGCCGCCCGTCGGGAGGCCGCCGCGGCCGACGGCACCGTGCCGGAGCTGACCGGTGTGCCGGTGGCCGTAAAGGACCTGATCGTCACCCGCGGCCAGGTCACCACAGCCGCCTCTAAGATCCTGGAGGGCTGGGTCCCGCCCTATGACGCGACCCTGGTGAAGAACCTGCGGGCGGCCCATCTCCCGATTCTGGGCAAGACCAACCTGGACGAGTTCGCCATGGGTGGCTCCACCGAGCACTCGGCCTTCGGCCGTACCGCCAATCCCTGGGACCTGGGCCGCATCCCGGGCGGCTCCTCGGGTGGTTCTGCGGCCGCCGTCGGCGCCTTCGAGGCTCCAGTCGCCGTCGGCACCGACACGGGTGGCTCCATCCGGCAGCCGGCCGCCGTTACCGGCACCGTAGGCGTCAAGCCGACCTACGGCACGGTCTCGCGCTTCGGCGTGATCGCCATGGCCTCCTCCCTGGACACGCCCGGTCCCATGGCGCGCACCGTGCTCGACGCTGCGCTCCTGCACGACGTCATTGCCTCGTACGACCCGCTCGATTCCACGTCGCTGCCGGACGCTCCGCGCGGCATGGCAGACGTGGTGCGCGCTGCCCGGGAAGGGGCTGATTTGAGCGGGCTACGCGTTGGCGTCGTCGCCGAGCTCGACGGCGGTGAGGGCTACCACGCCGGCGTAGTCGACTCTTTCCACCAGGCCCTGGCTTTGCTGGAGGAGGCGGGCGCCGTGGTTGAGACCGTCTCCCTGCCCCACCTGGAGTACGCACTGGACGCCTACTACCTGATCATGCCGGCGGAGGCGTCCTCCAACCTCGCCCGTTATGACGGCATGCGCTACGGCCTGCGCGTAGAGCCCACCAAGGGCCCGGTAACTGCCGAGACCGTCATGTCCGCCACGCGCGGCGCCGGGTTTGGCGATGAGGTCAAGCGGCGCATAATCCTGGGCACGCACGTGCTGTCCGCCGGCTATTACGACGCGTACTACGGCTCCGCCCAGAAGGTTCGTACCCTGGTGCAGCGTGACTTCACCGCGGCCTGGCAGCAGGCGGACGTGCTCGTGTCCCCGACGGCGCCGGTCACGGCCTACCGCTTCGGTGAGAAGGACGACCCACTGGCCATGTACAAGTTGGACGTGACCACCATTCCAGCCAATCTTGCCGGCGTGCCGGCCATGAGCCTGCCCTCGGGGCTGAGCGATGACGGGCTGCCTGTCGGTTTCCAGATCCTGGCGCCGCAGCGCGCCGATGACCGTCTCTACCGAGTCGGCGCGGTGCTGGAGGAGATGTTGGAGAAGAAGTGGGGCGGTCACCTGCTTGCCCAGGCCCCCGAGCTGGAGGTGAAGTGACGTGAGTGATGAACTGATGGACTTTGAGGAGGCCGTGCGCCGCTACGACCCGGTGATCGGCCTGGAGGTGCACGTGGAGCTCGGAACGGCCACCAAGATGTTCGACGCCGCGCCCAACGTCTTCGGGGCGCAGCCGAACACCATGGTGACTCCGACGAGTGCTGGTCTTCCGGGCTCACTGCCGGTGGTCAACGGCAAGGGTGTGGAGTACGCCATTCGGATCGGCCTGGCCCTGGGGTGCGAGATCGCTGAGACCTGCCGCTTCGCTCGGAAGAATTACTTCTACCCGGATCTGTGCAAGGACTTCCAGACCTCCCAGTCGGACGAACCGATCGCCTACGACGGTGCCGTCCCGGTGGAGCTGGAGGACGGCACGGTGTTCACGGTGCCGATTGAGCGGGCTCACATGGAGGAGGACGCCGGCAAGAACATCCACATCGGCGGTACTGATGGCCGCATCGAGGGTGCCGACCATTCCTTGGTGGACTACAACCGTGCCGGGGTGCCACTGGTGGAAATCGTCACCCGCCCGATCGAGGGCGCCGGCGCCAGGGCCCCGGAGGTCGCCGCGACCTATGTGCGCACGCTGCGGGACATCTTCCGGGCGCTGGGCGTGTCCGAGGCCCGGATGGAGCGGGGCAATGTGCGCGCGGACGTCAACGTCTCCTTGCGTGAGAGTCCTGACTCGCCTATGGGCACGCGCACCGAGACCAAGAACGTCAACACCTTCCGCGGAATTGACGCCGTCGTGCGCTACGAGATCAGCCGCCAGGCGGCGATCCTCGCCGCCGGCGGTACGGTGCAGCAGGAGACCCGGCACGGGCAGGCCGACGGCACCACCCGCGCCGGGCGTATCAAGTCCGACGCCGACGACTACCGCTATTTCCCCGAACCCGACCTGGTACCGCTCGCGCCCAGTCGTGAGTGGGTTGAGGAGATCCGGGCGGGTCTGCCGGAGATGCCGGCGGCAAAGCGACGCCGTCTGAAGGCTGAGTGGAACCTGGCCGACGACGAGATGCGCGACGTCGTCAACGCGGGCGCGCTCGAGCTGATTGAGGCCACGGCTCTGGCCGGCACGACCGGCCAGGCCGCGCGGAAGTGGTGGATGGGGGAGTTGGCCCGAGCTGCCAAGGAGCAGGAGGTCGCCCTGGAGGACCTGCCCATCACCCCCGCGCAGGTGGCCCAGCTGCAGAATCTGGTTGACTCCGGTCGGCTGACGGACAAGCTCGCGCGTCAGGTGCTGGAGGGCGTGCTGGCGGGTGAGGGCGATCCCGAGGCAGTGGTGGAGGCCCGCGGACTCGAGGTCGTCTCCGATGAGGGCGCACTGCTGGCTGCGGTCGACGAGGCCCTGGCCGCCAACCCCGATGTCGCCGAGAAGATTCGCGGCGGCAAGGTCAAGGCGGCGGGTGCCATCGTCGGTGCGGTTATGAAGGCCACTAAGGGCCAGGCTGACGCGCGCCGAGTGCGCGAGCTGGTTATGGAGCGCGTGGGCGCGTGAACGCTGCTCGCGGAGGGCGGCGCAGCACTCGCGGTCGCGCTGGTGCATGACGGGATCTGGCTGTCTCATGGTTCACAACCATGAGACAGCCAGATCCTTGCTCGCCGTGAGGGGATAGGCTCGGATCAGCAGATTCAGCTTTGAAGACCGGCGACCGTCGTTGGTCTGTCCAAGATTTCCACAACGGAGGAACACGCCCCCATGGCACAGCCGAGTCCCAGCTACACCGTCGCTCTCCACCTCGAGGTCCCTGCCTCTCAGAAGGCCGTCACCACGCTCGTTGACACTGCCTCTGCGACCGGGGCCATCGTCAACGGCGTGGACGTCGCCGATACCGACGGAGACACACTGATCGTTGACCTGACTGCCGACACGCGCGATTCCAAGCACCGGGCCGAGCTGGTTGACGCGCTTAAGAAACTCAGCGGCGTCATCGTCCACAATGTCGGCGACTCCACCTTCCTTGCCCACGTGGGCGGAAAGGTTGAGGTTGCCCCCCGTACTCCCATTCACAACCGCCGGGACCTGGCTCGGGTGTACACCCCCGGGGTCGCCCGCGTGTGCAAGGCAATCCATGACCACCCCGAGCGTGCGCGTCAGCTAACCATCAAGAAGAACACGGTTGCGGTCGTCACGGACGGGACCGCGGTGCTCGGCCTGGGGGACATCGGCCCCGAGGCAGCCATGCCGGTTATGGAGGGCAAGGCCGTGCTGTTCAAGCAGTTCGGCGACGTCGATGCCTGGCCGGTTGCGCTGGACACCAAGGATCCCGAGGAGATCATCAAGATCGTCAAGGCGATCGCCCCTGCCTACGGCGGCATCAACCTTGAGGACATCGCCGCACCCAAGTGCTTCGACATCGAGGCGCGCCTGCGCGAGGAACTCGACATCCCGGTCTTCCACGATGACCAGCACGGTACCGCCATCGTCACTCTCGCAGCGCTGATCAACGCGCTCAAGGTCGTCGGCAAGAACATTGAGGACGTGCGTATTGTCCTGTCGGGGGTGGGCGCGGCCGGTTCCGCCATTGCCAAGCTGCTCATGGCTCACGGCGCCACCGACATCGTCGGCTATGGCCGCTCGGGCGCGCTCAACAGCGAGCACACCGAGGGTATGAACGAGCACCGCAAGTGGCTGGCGGAGAACACCAACCCGCGCCACGTCTCCGGCCCCCTCAAGGAGGGACTCAAGGGTGCCGACGTGTTCATCGGCGTCTCTAGCGGGAACCTGCTTGAGCCGAAGGACCTCGCAGCGATGAATGAGGGCGCGATCGTCTTCGCGATGGCGAATCCGACGCCAGAAGTGGATCCCGTGGGAGCAGCCGACTACGCGGCGGTGGTCGCGACCGGACGCAGTGACTTCCCGAACCAGATCAACAACGTGCTGGCGTTCCCGGGCCTGTTCCGCGGGCTGCTGGACACCGGAATCACCGAAATCTCCGTGGAGCTGCTGCGCGCTGCGGCTACCGGGATCGCCGATGTGATTGCAGACGAGGAGTTGAGCCCCGTCTATGTCATCCCGGGTGCGTTCGACAAGCGGGTCGCCGCCGCGGTTGCGAAGGCCGTGCGCAAGTTCGCAGCCGTGTAGGCACCGCGCTTCGCCCCTATGAGGTGAACAAGCGGACTGCGGCGAGGACGAGTCCGGCTTGCCGGTAAGCGGAGCATCAGCAATACAGGCCCGCACAGGGCCGTCGAGGAGGCTGTTGGCAGCGCCCGCAGGGGTGGCGCCAACAGCCTCCTACCGCATTTACCGCCCGCTAGCACCGCTGCCTGCACGTGTTGGCGCGCTGCACGTAGCGGAGACACAGCCGGGCACAGGAGGTCCACGGAATCGATACCCGTGCCCTGCCTCTGTCCGCGGCCGGGATGCGGTGACAGAGGCGTGGATGCTGCAGGAGTCTTCTTGCAGCAACGTGCTTAGTGGCCTGATTCATAGGCGTCCAGTTTGACTGGTACCGGCATGAAGGCGCTAAAGTACAGCTCGCCGCGTCGGGCTAGCGCTCGAATAAGCACGGACCGCGCGGCTCCGTGATCGCGAGGGATCGGCTGTGATCGGGGACATGATCCCCGAACTTGACAGTCGAATGTGAACCTCATAAGATAGCGGATGCTGCTCGTCGGAGCGGAGGGTGTCCTAAGGACCTCTCGAGCGCCGAATGGGTGTGTTGTTTGGGATCTCGATAGTGTGTCGTGTTTGTTTGTTTGGTTGGTGTTTTTTGTTGGTTTCTTTGTTTGGTTTTTGTTTTG
>NZ_PIZC01000041.1:0-2612 GCF_019325145.1 Actinomyces sp. 594 | reverse complement strand
GTGGGCGGCTTGTGGTGTCATGGGGTCGGGGGCGGTGATGGTGGGTTGCCCGTCGACCTCGGTGTAGAAGGAGAAGGGACCACCGTTGTTACCGGTAGCAGCCGCCTCCATGGTGGCGTCGCTGAGCAGGCCGTAGTTAGCGGCATCAACATAGGCCTGAGCTCGCAGCACGGTCCTGATATCAGCGACGTCGATGGTGTCGGAAGTACTGTCGCCCGCCCGCAGTTCGGCAATGCCATCGAGGTAGCCCATGGTCTGCGCGGCGGACTGATACTGCCCGAGCAGGGTTGTTTCGGGGTCGGCGGACATGGGCATCTTCTCGTCGATTTGGTGGTGGTGGTATTGGAGCATCGTAGTGACCAGTGTGTCGGCGGCGTGCTCGTCGTCGATGACGCGGTACAGGACGGTCTCGAAGTGTGTGTCGGTAACCAGGCCGGACAGACCGTATACGCTACTGACTTCCAGAGATCCGCCGCTGGCCAGACCGGCGATTTCGTCCGGGCTGTTGGCGAGCAGGGCGGCGAGGTTCTGCTTCGTGGTCGCGGTGTATTCCTTGGGGGGTACTTGGTCGGTGAGGAACCTGACTGATCTGGCGGTGGTCCAGGTTGCTGCGGCTGAGGTCTCCTCGTCCTGGCTGTCGCGCATGGTTGAGACCGCGGCCATGGCGGCGGTGAGCTCCTCCAGGGCGGTGGAGTTCCAGTGGCCTTCTTCGAGCGCTTCCCACCGCTGTTGGGTCTGTTCCCCCGGCATCCACTTCCCGTCGCTGGTCTCGCCATCTGGGCTGAGGTAGTCCAAAGCGGCCTTAGCGTTGGTCTGGTCGTTGCTGCTCGTGGCGCTGGGGTTGAACCCGGGGATGTCCAGGCCGTTGTGGTCCGCCTCCAGCGAGCAACCCACCAAAGACACACAAAACACCAGCAACAGCACAAGCATGGCTGCGCTCGGGTGGCATCGCCGCGAGAGGGCTACGCGAGTAAAGAGTCGCATAATAGGTGTCCTCCTCGCGGCTCGGTGCGGTGGTGGGTGCCGGCTGCCCGCACCAACCCCGAATGCGGTTTCAGGTCTGGATGAAGAAAGGTGCGCGCGGCAAATGCCGGGAGCGATACGAGGTTGACCACGCCAAGGCGCGTCTGCGTACGCATCTCGCGTCGCAACGTGACGACGTGCTGCAAAAATGCCGCACTTAGGACAAGAAGATTAGATAGACTCATTTGATGACTTTGGCTGCCTGTCCCTCGTCGTAGCCAAAGTTGTAGCCGTTGGTGATCCTGACATCAAGACCGTCCATGGTGGCGTCTTCGACTAGTCGGTCCCAACGCATGTATTCGTGGGCGGCATCGGGTGTTATGGGGTCGGGGGCGGTGATGGTGGGTTGCCCGTCGACCTCGGTGTAGAAGGAGAAGGGAGCACCGTTGTTGCCGGTGGCGGCCGCCTCCATGGTGGCGTCGCTGAGCAGGCCGTAGTTCGCGGCATCAACATAGGCCTGAGCTCGCAGCACGGTCCTGATATCGGCCCCATCGACAGTGTCCGGAGTGTTGTCGCCCGCCCGCAGCTCGGCAATGCCATCGAGGTAGCCTACGCTCCTTGCGGCAAACTGATACTGCCCAAGTAGGAGAGCTTCAGGGTCGGTTGCCGTAGTCATCTTTGAGTCGATCTGATTGTGGTGGTATTCGAGCATGGTCGCGACCAGTGTGTCGGCGGCGGTCTCATCGTCGATGACACGGTACAGGACGGTCTCGAACTGTGCGTCAGTCACGAGGCCAGACAGACCGTATACGTTAACTCCTTCGAGTGAACCGCCGCGCGCCATGTCGGCGATCTCGTCAGGGCAGTTGCCGAGCAGGACGGCGAGGTTTTGTTTCGTTGTATCGGTGTAGTCCTTGAGGGGTACTTGGTCGGTGAGGAACCTGATTGATCTGGCGGTGGTCCAGGTTGCCGCGGCTGAGGTCTCCTCGTCCTGACTGCCGCGCATGGTTGAGACTGCGGCCATGGCGGCAGTGAGCTCCTCGAGTCCGGCAGGGTTCCAATCGCCTTCGTCGAGCGTCTCCCACCGCTGTTGGGCCTGTTCCCCCGGCACCCACTTCCCGTCGCTGATCTCACCATCAGGGCTGAGATACTCCAAAGCGGCCTGGGCATTCGCCTGGTCGTCGTGGCCCGCGGCGCTGGGACTGAACCCGGGGATGCCCAGGGCGCTCTGATCCGCCCGCAGCGAGCACCCCGCCAAAGGGGCGCAGGCCAATAACAGCACCAACAGTAGACCTGCTGGCCGACGCTGGCGCGAGAGGGCTGCGCGGGCCTGGGGTCGCGTGCCGGGTAATTCCCTGTGTCGGTGCGGAGCAGTTGTGAGCGCCAGACACACTGCGGAAGCGATGACGCTCAAGAATACCCGGGCCCAAACACCGCGAGACGAGCCGAGGGGCTGCGAGGTCGGCATACCTGGTAGACGAGAGGCAGGCAGATTCATTTGGTGATCTTTGCGCCATGGCCCTGCTTGCGGCCTGTTTGATCGCCCGTTGCGATAGTGATGTCAAGACTGTTCATGACGGAGTCGTGGACCAGGTCTTCCCAGTTTATGTATTCGTGGGCGGCTTGTGGTGTCATGGGGTCGGGGGCGG
>NZ_PIZC01000040.1:45061-50386 GCF_019325145.1 Actinomyces sp. 594 | reverse complement strand
CGCGGGCTCGGCGGCGGCGCCGACGGCGGGCAGGCAGGCTCCCGCGCCGACGGCGGCGAGCGCCAGTGCCGCGGTGACGGCGGCGGGCCGCAGCGCGCGTTGTAATCGTGTAGCGATATGCATGTGCATCTCCTTCGATGCGATTCAGGGTGGGGGTACAGCGGTCCGGCCGTCTCCGGGCCGCGTAGAAACACTATGGCGAACAAAACGATTTGACAAGAGTTGTCGTCCCGGCTGTGCCAGGATCGGGCCATGAGTAACCCGGAGCACACCGACACCACCGGACCAGCCGCGCCCCGCGCACAGGCGCACCCCGACCTGGTCTTCCACTCCGCCTACGACCAGGGCTTCGCGCGCGTGGCCGCCGTGACCCTGCCGGTTGTGCTCGGGGACCCCCGGGCCAACGCGGACGCAGTCATCGCCCAGGCCCGCGCGCTCGCGGACGACGGCGTCGCCGTGGCGGCCTTCCCCGAGCTCACCCTGACCGGCTACTCCATCGACGACCTGCTGCTGGACGGGCTGCTGTTGCGCAACGTGCTGGCGGCCATCGAGGCCATCCGGGTGGCCAGCGCCGAGCTGCTGCCCGCGCTCGTAGTCGGGGCGCCCCTGCGCGTGGGCGACCGGCTGCTCAACTGCGCCGTAGTCATCCAGGGCGGGGTGGTACGCGGCGTCGCCCCCAAGTCCTACGTGCCCAGTTACCGGGAGTTCTACGAGTCCCGCCACTTCGCCGCCGGGGCCGACGGCCTGCCCCCCACCGTCCGCCTTCCCGGCATCGGCCCCGATCCCGACGGCGCCAGCGCGCCGCTCGGGGCGAGGCTGCTGTTCGACGTCGAGGACGTGCCCGGCCTGGTCTTCCACGCCGAGGTCTGCGAGGACATGTGGGTGCCCGTGCCGCCGTCCTCGCTCGCGGCCCTGGCCGGCGCCACGGTGCTGGTCAACCTCTCCGGCTCCCCGGTCACCGTGGGCCGTGCCGACCAGCGGCGGCTACTGGCGCGCGCCTCTTCCGCCCGGGGGCTGGCCGCCTACGTGTACGCCGCCGCCGGGGCGGGGGAGTCCTCCACGGACCTGGCCTGGGACGGCCAGACCTTCGTGTATGAGAACGGCGCCCTGCTGGGCAGGACCGAGCGGTTCCCGGACGGGGCCCGCGCGACCGTCGTCGACGTCGACATCGAGGGCCTGCGCGCCGAGCGCCTGCGCCAGGGCACCTTTGACGACAACCGTCGCCGACTCGCCGGGCAGCGCGCCCCCCAGGATGGGGGCAGTCCCGAGGGATTCCAGACGGTGGTGATCCCCCGCGCCGCGCTCGCGGTGCCGCGCACCGACATCGGGCTGCGGCGCGACGTCGACCGCTTCCCCTTCGTTCCCAACGATCCGCAGCGCCTGGCCCAGGACTGCTACGAGGCCTACAACATCCAGGTGGCGGCCCTGGTGCAGCGGCTGACCGCCATCGGCAACCCCAAGCTCATCATCGGGGTGTCCGGCGGACTGGACTCCACGCACGCCCTCATCGTCGCCGCCCGTGCCATGGACCGGCTGGGCCGGCCGCGCACGGACATTCATGCCATCACCATGCCCGGCTTTGCCACCTCCGCCGCCACCAAGCACAACGCACTCGCCCTGGCCGAGGCGCTGGGGTGCCACGTGGAGGAGCTCGACATCCGGCCGGTGGCAGAGCAGATGCTGGCCGCCATGGACCACCCCTACGGGCGCGGCGAGCGCGGCCGCGAGGTCTACGACGTCACCTTCGAGAACGTGCAGGCCGGGCTGCGCACGGACTTCCTGTTCCGCATCGCGGGAGCCCGTGGCGGCATCGTGCTGGGCACCGGGGACCTGTCCGAGCTGGCGCTGGGCTGGTGCACCTTCGGAGTGGGTGACCAGATGGCGCACTACGGCGTCAATGCGGGTGTGCCCAAGACACTCATCCAGCACCTGATCCGCTGGGTGGTGGCCGAGCGGATCTTCTCCGACGCCGCCTCCGAGGTGCTGCTGGCCGTGCTGAACACGGAGATCAGCCCCGAGCTGGTGCCCGCCACGGAGGGTGAGCCCATCCAGTCCACGCAGGCACGCATTGGCCCCTACGCGCTGCAGGACTTCACCTTGTGGCACGTGCTGCGCCATGGTGCGCGTCCGTCCCGCATTGCGTTCCTGGCGGAGAAGGCCTGGGCGGACCCGGCGGTGGGGCAATGGCCGGCCGGCCTGCCGGAGGAGGAGAAGGTCGCCTACACGCTCGCCGACATCCGCAAGTGGGAGCTGGTCTTCTTCCGGCGCTTCTTCGCCAATCAGTTCAAGCGCTCCACGCTGCCCAACGGGCCGAAGGTGGTTGCCGGCGGCACGCTCTCCCCGCGCGGAGACTGGCGGATGCCCTCCGATGCGGATGCCGCCGCCTGGCTCGATGAAATTGAGCGCAACGTTCCAGAGATCTAAGGCCGTATGGGTGCTACTGTGTGCCTCGTCATAGACCGTCGTCAGTTCAAACGATTTGGCATATGCTTCAGCCAATCGGGGACGCGGCGCCGCGGCTATGACGTCCCCACAAACCGATAGGCACCGCGCTGCGGTGCGTAACTGGCAGGAGCCCGCCGTTGCAGTCATCTGTTGCAGTAATCGTGGCGGCCCACGGTCACCTGGCGGAGGGGTTGCTCAACTCCGCCGCCATGATCGCCGGTCCGCAGGACGACGTCATCCCCATCAGCTTCGATCCCGGTGAAGGGCCGGAGGACCTGTTGGCCAAGTACGCCGACGCCGTGGACTCCTCCGCCTCGGGCCAGTACCTCATCCTCGTGGACCTGCTCGGGGGCAGCCCCTACAACGCTGCCGCCCGCTTCGCAGCGGCCCGTGAAGACGCCGACGTCGTTACCGGCGTGAACCTGCCCATGCTCATCGAGGTCCTCGGCCGCCGCCTGGCCGGCGGTGACCTGGCCGAGCTGGTTGAGGTCGCCAAGACCTCCGGCGCCGGCGGCGTCAAGGTCCTATCCGAGATCTTCACCCCACCCACCAACACCGATTCCGACGACGACGACGAAGGAGACGAGCTCTGATGGACATCAAGCTCCTGCGCATCGATTCCCGCCTGGTCCACGGCCAGGTCGCCAACAACTGGGCCGGCTCCCTGGGTGCCGAGGCCATCCTCGCCGTCTCCGACGGCGCCGCCAACGACGAGCTGCGCAAGACGCTGATGCTCCAGACCGGCGGCGGCAAGGTCAAGGTCCACGTGCTGACCGTGGCCAAGGCGGCCCGCGTGTACAAGAACCCCAAGTACGAGAACCTCAAGGCCGTGATCGTCGTGGAGACCCCTGCGGACATCGTGCGCCTGCTCGACCTGGGCATCCAGGCCGATGAGGTCAACGTCGGCGGCATGACCTTCAAGCAGGGCACCAAGGCCCTGTCGCAGGCCGTCTACGTCTCCGATGACGACGTCAAGGCCTTCCAGGAGATCGACTCCCGCGGCATCACCCAGTACATCCAGCAGGTTCCCTCCTCCGGCCGCGCCGGCCTGATGGAGACGCTGAAGTCCAAGGGCTTTGTCGCCTGACCCCACCCCTATCCATCCCCACCAGGAAGCACTCTCATGCATGACATCGGTGCTGTCCAGATCATCCTCGTGACCCTCGTGGCCTTCCTCGCCGGTTGCGACTCCGTTCTGGACGAACGCATGTTCTACCGACCCATCGTCGCCTGTACCCTCACCGGGCTCGCCCTGGGCGATCCGACCACCGGCATCATGGTTGGCGGCAGCCTTGAGCTGGTCAGCCTCGGCTGGATGAACGTTGGTGCCGCCATGGCGCCCGACGCGGCGCTGGCCTCCACCGTCTCCACCGTCATCGCCATCGCCGGCGGGCAGAGCCACGAGGAGGCGATCGCCGTCGCCGTGCCCCTGGCCGTCGCCGGCCAGGCCCTGACCATCTTCGTGCGTACCGTCAACGTGTTCTTTGCCCACCAGGCCGACCGCTTCGCGGAGGACGGCAATATGCGGGGCATTCAGATCATGCACTTCATCGCGCTGTCCCTCCAGGGCCTGCGCGTGGCGATCCCCACCGCCGCCGTCGCGGTGGTGGCCTCGGGCGACGCCGTGCAGCGCGCGCTGGGGATGATCCCCGACGTCGTCACCCAGGGCCTGCAGATCGCGGGCGGGTTCATCGTCGTCGTCGGTTACGCCATGGTCATCAACATGATGCGCGCCCGCAAGCTGATGCCGTTCTTCTTCATCGGCTTCATCGTGGCCCAGTCCATGACCACCCTGGACACCGGCATCACCCTGGTGGCACTGGGCATCATGGGTATCTGCCTGGCCTTCATCTACGTGCAGCTCAACCCCGACTTCCACGAGTCGGTCCAGTTGCCGCGTCCCGCCCCTGTTGCCGCCGGCGCGGGTGGTCTGGACGACGACCTGGATGACGATCTCGATGACGAGCTCGACTGAGCGCGGCAAGGAACTGGGAAGGAAACAAGACCATGTCTACACAAACTGACGCCGCTCCCGCCACCGAGCGCATGCTCACCAACCGCGACCTGCGGAGCATGTACTGGCGCTCCACGTTCCTGCTGGGCTCCTTCAACTTCGAGCGCATGCAGGCCATGGGCTTCTGCATCACCCTCATGCCGGCGATCCGGAAGTTCTACCCCTCCAACAAGACCGAGCAGGCGGCCGCCCTCAAGCGCCACCTGGAGTTCTACAACACCCACCCCTGGATCTCCTCGGTGGTCTTTGGCGTCACCGCCGCCATGGAGGAGCAGCGCGCCAAGGGTGAGGACATCGGTGATGACACCATCACCAACGTCAAGGTCGGCCTCATGGGGCCGCTCGCGGGCGTCGGCGACCCCATCTTCTGGGGGACCGTCCGCCCGGTGCTGGGGGCGCTGGGCGCCTCCCTGGCGCTTACGGGCTCCTGGCTCGGCCCGATCGTCTACTTCCTGGGCATCAATATCATCCGCATCCTGGTGCGCTGGTACGGCCTGAAGTGGGGCTATGAGCGCGGTACGGCAATGGTGACGGAGGTCGGCGGCGGCCAGCTCAAGCGCATCACGCAGATCGCCGCTATCACCGGTCTGTTCGTCATGGGTGCCCTGGTGGCCAAGTGGACGACGATCAACTTCCCGGGGGTGATCTCCTCGGTGACCGCCGACGACGGCACCGTCACCCAGACCACCCTGCAGGACATCCTTGATCAGCTGCTGCCCGGCGTGGCGGCGCTGGGGCTGACCTTCGTGTGCATGTGGCTGCTGAATAAGAAGGTCAACGCCCTGTGGATCATCCTGGGCATGTTCGTCATCGGCATCTTCGGGGCCTGGACCGGCTGGCTCGGCCTGTAGCCCCAATCGCCCCAC
>NZ_PIZC01000040.1:0-44759 GCF_019325145.1 Actinomyces sp. 594 | reverse complement strand
GTCGAGGTCGGTCGAAGTTGCACACTTCGGCCGACCTCGACGTCTTGTGCGTGACGGGGTGGGGCGGTGCTGAGTCCCGGTGCCGGGGTTGCTCCGGTCTGATAGCGCTGCTGGACTACGCCACCGGCCGGGACGGACCGTCGCCCGGGCCCGCGAGGGCCTGAGGCTGGCCGAGCGCCGCTGCCGCCACCCTGTGCCTGCATGACAAGGGGGAATATGGTGGCGTAGACCACAGCGGTGCGACGTCGCGCATATTGCGTCATCGTGTGCGGCACCTTAGCCTTAGGTCCGCCTAAGGACGCGGATGCTCACAAGTAGGCCCGTGTCTTTCGTGAGACAATTCGACGACAGAAAGAGTTGCGCCATGACTGCTGGAACTGCCGCCGGTACCGGTCTTATCGAATCCTTTGCGCGACGTGTCACCGCCCTGGACCGCTTGGCTATGACGCTGCTTCGCGTCGGCGTCATCATCGTCTTTGTGTGGATCGGCGCATTGAAGTGGTTCAAGTACGAGGCGGACGGAATCATCCCGTTCGTCGCTAACTCTCCCTTCATGCGGTGGATGATCGGTGACCCCGACGGCTACAAGGCCCACATGAACGCCGAGGGCGTGCTCAATGCGACCAACCGTGCCTGGCACGAGGCCAACGCGACCTACCCGGTGGCCATCTTCGTCGGTGTCACGATCGTCGGCATCGGCCTGCTGCTGGCGGCGCACTGGATACGCCCCGAGCTGGGGATGCTTGGCGCGCTGGGGGTCATTGGATTCTCCTTCATCACGTTGTCGTTCCTGGTTACCACGCCGGAGACATGGGTGTCCGCACCTGCTGAGGGGGTGGCCGACGCCGACCTCGGCTTCCCCTACCTGTCGGCGCGCGGGCGCCTGGTGGTCAAGGACTGCATCCAGATGGGGGCCGGCTTCGTGCTCCTGGTCGACTCGGCCCGGGCCACCCTCAGGCGTCGTGAGGCCAGTAGGGCCCGGGCGGAGTCGGATGATGTCCGGCTCCGGGACGAGGTCGCGGCCTGACACGCACGCCCGCGCAAACGCACCGGAAGCCATTGACGCGCTGGAAACTGGCAAGTGACTTTGGTGACTGTGCCCTGATTTCAGTTGGGTCGCGTGACCGAGTTGTAAGTGGTTGGTGATCCGATTACCGTGGCGGCGTGATTGTTTGGACTGGTGGTGGTGTCCTGGCGCTGCTGTTCTGGGGTCTTGGTGTGGGAGCCGGTTCCGCGGTGGCCTCGGCCCTGGGAGGCAGTGACTCGACCCAGACGATGTGCATCGGGATCGCTTGCCTGTTCTTCGGCTTCGCTAGCTACTTGGTGGGTAAGTGGTTCAATATCACCCGGCCCAGTCGGCAGGCGGAACAGCGCCTTGCCGACTACCAGCAGGAGTTGTTGGGTCGGGTGCAGGCCGGCGCCTTCCAAGCCGCACCGGGCGTGCCGGCTCCGCGCAGCGTAGAGGAGGCCCAGCAGCAGGTTGGCTCCCTGGTGGAACGGGAGCGCGCCCGCCTCCAGCGTGGCCTGCGCAACCGTCACACCATGTTCTGGATTCCGATGCAGTACTGGGGCATGCTCCAGGTCATCGGCGGCGGCGTAATGATCGTGGTGGCGATTACTCGCGTCGCCTCCTGAAACGAGGATTCAAGCAGCTTCTGCTGCCGGTGTTTCTACGCGCTTTGGGGGTGCAGTCAGTAAGCTGTAACCCAGCACATACCTCGGCCCGGCAGGAGAAGCAGTGCGCCAACTCATCGCTACCGACCTGGACGGCACGGTCCTGTTTGACCGGCGCGTCAGCTCCGCGGACCTGGACGCCATGCAGCGCTGGCGGGATGCCGGCAACCTGCTGGTGGTGGACACCGGCAAGTCCGTCTTCGCGACCCGTCACACCCTGACGCCCCTGGGCCTGGAGTTCGACTACGCCGTCACCTTCACTGGCGCCGTCCTGATCGACGGCGAATACCGGGTCCTGTCCGCCCGCTACCTGCCCGACGGCGTCGCGCACGAGATTGCCAGCTTCCTGCAGGGCATCGACGGGCTCACCGTCTTCGGCACCACCATGGAGGCCGACCACATCCTGTCCGATACCTACCATGAGACCTCCCCGATCCTGGAGATCTTCCGGCCCATGGCGGTGGAGGAGATGCCGGGTCACCGGTTCATCGGCGTGCCCATGCGGGTACGCGACGACGCCGTGCGGGAGCGCATCGTCGCCGACCTCACCGCCCGCTGGCCGGATCAGATCGAGGTGGTCCGCAATCAGGAGTTCCTCGACGTCATCCCCGCCGGTGCCACCAAGGGTGCCGGCCTGAGCGACCTGGTTGACTCACTCACCAGCGCCGACGGGCCGCTGGCCGGCGAGCGGATCGAGACCTGGAGCGTCGGCGATTCCTGGAACGACATCTCCATGCACGCGGTTGCCGACCACGCCATCTGCCTGCCCTGGTCCCCGCCCGACGTCGTCGCCGCCTGCGAGCGCTCGGTGGGCTCCATGGCCGAGCTCATCGACGAGCTGCTTGAGGGGGCAGCGCGATGAGCGGCGTCGGCGGGCGGGTACGCGACTGGTTCAACGGGGGAGACCCGGACGGGCGGGCCAAGCTCCGCGCCTGGGCGCGTGGCCACGACGGCCGCTCCGAGGGCTACACCTACGGCATGATGGGGCCCGCCATCGGGCTATCCGTCCTGGCAGCCCTGCTTTACGGACCGACTCAGGGCTACGGCAGCATTGTGGCGCTGGTGCTGGCGATCTTCCTGCTGCTGGGCAGACAGATGATCGAGCGGCAGGTCGCACGGGACGCATCCGATCTACGTGAGGCGGAGCGCCAGTACGGGCGTACCCGCAATCCCGAGTACCTGGAGTTCACCCGGCTGCGCGCCGGCGGCCTGCTGGAGGACAACAAGATGCTCACCGCGGACACGCGCGCCTGGCTGACTAGGCGCATCGAGTGGGCGCAGGCTGAGCAGGACAAGCGGGCCAAGCGGGATCGACGCAAGGGCCGCGGTCGGCGCAGCTCTGGAGGCGAGTAGTGAACCACGTCGGCCGCTACGTGCGCGGCGTCCTGTGGGACATGGATGGCACGCTCATCAACTCTCAGCACTTCTGGGATGACGCCTTCCGCCGCCGCTGCGAGGCCGCCGGCGGTACCGTCACCGAAGCGCAGGTGGCCGCCCTGGAGGGAGCCTCGATTCGCCGTACTCGTGAGCTGATTGCTGCTACTGGGGCGGCTTCCGATCCTGACGACCCGGCGGCCGAGGCGATTTTCGCCGCCATGGCTGCCGACGTGGAGGCCGCCGTCAAGGCCTCCCCGCCGCTGGTCCCGGGTGCCCGGGAGATCACCCAGACGCTGCTAGAGGTCGGGTTGGCGCAGGTGATCGTCACCCAGTCCCCGCGCCCCATCGTCGAGGCGGTCGCCCACGCGCTCGGGGACGTGTTCGCCGGCCTGATAACTGGCGACGACGGCCTGCCCGGCAAGCCCGACCAGGCGCCCTACGCCGCCGGCATGCGCCTGCTGGGGCTGAGCGCGGACCAGTGCGTCGTCGTCGAGGACTCCGCCACCGGCGCCGCCTCTGCCCGCGCCAACGACCTGCGGGTGATCCAGATCGGCGGGCACAAGCACTTCCCGGCCGATCCCGGGCTCGTCGTCGTCCCGGACCTGAAGGCCGTCACGCCGCACCTGCTGCTGTGGGCCGAGCCCTGAGCGCCGCCGCGCCCCGGACCGACCGCGGGGTCACTCCCCGGAGAAGCGGTACACGTTCGTCTCGCGCAGCTTGAAACCGGCCCGGCGGTACAGGCGGTTGGCCGCCTCCCGGGAGGGAC
Organism: Actinomyces sp. 594; assembly: GCF_019325145.1. NCBI lineage: Bacteria > Bacillati > Actinomycetota > Actinomycetes > Actinomycetales > Actinomycetaceae > Actinomyces > Actinomyces sp. 594. Next base: position 40,942 of record NZ_PIZC01000040.1, on the reverse strand, counting down.
GCGAGGTGAGGTCGACGGTGCGGGCACCCAGTGACTGGGCGTACTCGACCGCCGCCTCCACCAGTGCCTGGCCGGCACCGTGGCCACGGGCATCGCCGTCGACGACGACGTCCTCCACCCAGGCGCGCAGACCGGTGGGGATGGTGAAGGTCGCCAGGGTCAGCATCCCCAGAATGGGGGTGGTGCCGTCTGCGAGCGGGGCGTCGGGGCGGAAGGCGAACAGGTACACGCCGGGCTGGTCGACCAGGGCCTCGCACTGCGCGGCGGTCAGGGCCGGGGCGCTGCGGGAGAGCTGGGGGATGAGGCGCTCCATTGCCTCGACCAGCTCGGGGGTGGACTGGGTGACGACGTCGACGCTCACGGGTACTCCTTACAGTCGTGGGAGGGGCTGCCGGGTAAGAGCGTAACCGTTCGGGTGGCCCTCGGGAGGCGCACGGCGGCGTGGTCCGGGTGGGAATTACCCGGTGGTCGCGGTCGGGTCCATGATGACGCCCTCGATCAGCACCAGGCCGGTCAACTGGTCGAGGATGCGGACCACGAACGGGTGGTCGACGATAAAGCTGACTGGGTTGTCTTCTTCGTCGGGTACGGCACTTTCGGTTATGGACACTTCGGTTAGGGCTCCAGCGACGGTGCCTTCTTCTTTGACCATGAGGCGGACCTGCTGGACCGCCTGGTCAACCTCCAGGTTCTCTCCGATGTGCTCCAGAGAGTCCAGTGTTATGCCCTGGGCCGTGAGGAAGGCGAGCAGATTCACGGGGCCGGGCGCTAGGTCGAAGGTGGGCAGGGCCAGCCGGACCTCGGCCATACGCTGCTGTCCATACGCGTTGGCGTCAAGCGCCGCCGAGGCCTCGGCCCAGGTGCCCTCGGGCAGGTCAGATGGGTTGGTGCCGACCTCGGGCAGGAACACGTCCATTACGGTGCGGCCGCTGCCCTCGGCGTACTGCAGGCGCACGGCCTGCCAGCCCTGGCCCTGCGCATAGGGGAGGCGGAGCTTGTCGCGCATGAGCCGGGCAGTGACTACCGTGCCGTCGGAAAGGGTGAAGTCCTCGTCGGCGGTGTCATTCGCGTCGAAGGGCCAGGCCCACCCGGCGGCGAATAGCAGGGCGTTTTGCAGGACGAGCCGCGTGTCCTCGGTGATCTCAATGCCGGAGGACCTGATCAGCCCGCCAGTGTGTCTCTGCGCCCACGCGTCAAGGGCCGCTTTGGCATCGCTTAGGGCGGCGTGCTCGGTGGTGGCGTCGTACCACTCGCGGGCGGCGTCCAGGTAGGCCTGGTCCACCGCCGGGTTGTCCCCGACCAGCAGCACCCGGTTGGCGATGTGCAGCAACGGAATCTCCGGGATCGCTTTGGGGTTGTAGTTCTCCAGCTGTGCCTCAGTGGGCTCGTAGATCAGCAGGCTGTTCTGCAGCGCCGACCAGGTCTGGTCACGGGCGTCATCCGCAGCGGCGCCCGAGCCATCGGCCGATGATGCCACTCCGAGCAGCTCCTCCACACCGTCGGCGGGAGCGTCGGAGCCCGCGTACAGCAGGGCTATGGTCAGGGCGGTTCCGACCGGGCAGGTCAAGGCGTTGGCCGCGGGGTTCTCACCCAGGCGGAAGCGCAATAGGGATTCGCTCAGGGCGGCGCAGGCGGCCGCGGCCTCCGCTGCCACGGGGGCGTCCTCCAGCGAGATCTCGCGGTGGACGGCGTCGGTGTCGTAGGCCTGTGCCCGCGCGGAGCCGCCGAACACTCCGCACCCGCCGAGGGCCACCAGCGCGGCGATGGCGGGCGGGAGCGCCAGCGCCCGGCGGCGGGACAGGCCGCGAGTCCCGCGTCTCCGGGGCAGACTGCCCGGGGCCGTGGGGGCCGCGGGGCAGGTAGACGCGGAGGGAGTGGATGAAGAGGGACCGGGTGCGCCGTTGCTCGCCATGCGTCGAGGCTAGGTGACGTGGCGGCGCCGATCTATGGGCCGTCGTGCCCAGAACCGCCATATCAACCGGTCTCGATGCGTCACTAGTGCCGGTTTGGGTGTGTCACTAGTGCCGGTTTGGGTGTGTCATTCGGTCTCGGCGGAGGTCTACTAGGACCTCGGCGTGGTCGGTGTGGGGGAACATGTCGAACAGGCGCGCCCGCCCCGCCCGCAGCGACGGCATTCGCTCCAGGTCGCTCGCCAGGCTGACGGGGTTGCACGAGGAGTACAGCACCCGCTCCACCCCCGAGGCCTCGATGCGCGCGGCCAGCTCCGCGCCAATGCCACGCCGCGGCGGGTTGACCACCAGCAGGTCCGGCACGGCCCCGGCCCCCGGGTCCAGCACGGAGGCGTCGCCCGCCTCAATGCGCACGGCGCCCTCCGGCAGCCGCATGAGTCGGGCCGCGGCTCGGGCGCCGTCGATCGCCGACGCCGACACCTCCACGCCCAGCACGCGCCGGCCCGGCCCGGCCAGCGTCAGGGCGAATCCGCCGACGCCGCAGAACAGGTCCCACACCAGACGCTCCCTTCCCACCGCCGCGCCGGGTGCGGCATCGGCCCAGTCGCGGGCGGTCGCATACAACTGCTCGGCGATGGCGGTGTTGGTCTGGAAGAAGGAGCGCGTGGGCACGAACAGCGGTAGCTCCCGCATGCGCCTGCGGGCCATGCCCTCCTGGACGCCCCCTACTGCGGCGCCGGGCGGCTCCGGCAGCTGTAGCCGCATGAGCAGGCGGTCCTCCTCGGTGAGCACGATCTCCTCCGGGCCCTCAATGATCGCCTGGTGCACCGGCTGAATGTTGGCGCTGAGCACCGCCAGCGTCGGCAGCCGCCGCTGCAGGTCGGGCAGGGCGGCTCGCAGGGCGGCGACGTGGCGGCGGCTGCGTAGCACGAAGCGCACCATCAGGTCCCCGTCCGGGGAGGCCGTCACCAGCAAGTACTTGAGCTCACCGCGCCTGGCTGAGACGTCGTAGGGCGTCAACCCGAGCTCCGTGATTGTGTGCGCGAGCACCGGCAGCGCAGCCGCGACCTGGGGCACGTGCAGGGGGCAGGAGCGCAGGTCGACGCCGCGTCCGCCCGGCCCGAGGATGCCCAGCAGCGGCTCCGCCGCCGTCCCGGAGACCACCATCTTGGCCTTGTTGCGGAATCGTTCCGGCGCGCTCGCCGCCGGCTCCTCCCACGCCCGCGGCGGCACGGGGTTCGCGCCGTCGGCCAGTAGCCGGGTGACACGCGCCTGCTTGCGTGCCAGCTGTGCGGTCAGCGGTGCTGACAGGTGCGGGCAGGACCGGCAGGTGCCGACGTCGTGCAGCGCGCACAGCGACGCCGCCATCCCCGGTGCGGTGGGGAGGTCGCTCATGTGCGTGCCTGCGCAAACCACAGGTGGCATTGTCTGATCCCGGCCCGCCCCCGCGTCAAGGCGGCTGGCAGGCGCAGCCGCTCAGGGTGCCTGGACGGCCCTGAATGGCGTCACGGCATACGTGATCCGGCGATCCGACGCGCGGGGGAACAGGAGGATGCATGGGTAACGGGCGGGTATACGGCAGACTGTCGCGCATGAGTGATGAACCTGAGACCGATGCCAGCACGCAGCGCACTGCCCGCCACTCCGCCGGCACCGCCACATTCACCGAGGCCGATGCTGCCGCCTATCGCGCGCAGATCGCCCAGTGGACGCCCCGCACGGGCATCGGCACCGATGTACACGCCTTCGCCGACGCCGATTCCGGCACCGAGCTGAACCTGGCGTGCCTGAACTGGCCGGACGAGGTTGGCCTGGAGGGGCACTCCGACGGTGACGTGGTGGCCCACGCCTGCTGCGACGCCCTGCTGTCTGCCGCTGGTCTGGGCGATCTCGGCACCAACTTCGGCACCGACGACCCCCAGTGGAAGGACGCCGCCGGGGCGGCGCTGCTGACCGAGACCGCGGGGCGGGTGCGTGAAGCCGGATTCGAGATCGGGAATGTCGCCGTCCAGCTGATCGGCGCGCGCCCCCGCGTGGCCGACCGGCTTCAGGAGGCGACCGCGGCGTTGAGCGAGGCCGTCGGCGCTAATGTCGCCTTCTCCGCAACCACGACCGACGGCCTGGGCTTCCTCGGCCGTAAGGAGGGTCTGGCGGCCGTCGCCACCGCCCTGGTCTGGCCGGTGCCGCAGCCGTGACAGTAGCCGCCCGGGCGGTGCCGCAGCCGTGGCGGTTGCCGCCCGGGCGGTGCCGGGCTTGCCGCACCCGCTAGGCTGCGGGGGTGAGCACCTCCGTGAATGATGCGCGTCCCGCGCTGAACCTGCGCCTGTATGACACGGCGGCCCGCGCTGTTGTGCCCCTGGCGCCAACTGTCACCCCCGGCACGGTGACGATCTACCTGTGTGGTGCCACGGTCCAGGGCTCCCCGCACATCGGCCACATGCGCAGCGCCATCGCCTTCGACGTGCTGCGCCGCTGGCTGACCCGCTGCGGGCAGGACGTCGTACTGATCCGCAACGTAACCGACATCGATGACAAGATTCTGACCAAGTCCGCGGCGGCCGACCCGCCGGTGCCCTGGTGGGCGTGGGCGCAGCGCTATGAGCGCGAGTTCGACGCGGCCTACCGCGCCCTCGGCGTGCAGGCCCCCACCTACGAGCCGAGGGCCACCGGTCACATCCCGGCGATGATCGACCTGGTGCGCAGGCTGCTGGAGGCCGGGCACGCCTACACCGGCGAGTCGGGCAACGTCTACTTCGACGTGCGCTCCCTGCCGGATTACGGCTCGCTGACCAACCAGAACGTGGACGACCTGGCCACCACCGAGGACGACTCGCAGCTCGACGCCGAGGTGGAGGCGGACAAGCACGACCCGCGTGACTTCGCCCTGTGGAAGGCTGCCAAGCCGAGCGAGCCCGCGGACGCCTCCTGGGACGCGCCCTGGGGCAGGGGCCGTCCCGGCTGGCACCTGGAGTGCTCGGCCATGGCCCGGCGCTACCTCGGGGAGTCCTTCGACATTCACGGCGGCGGCATCGACCTGCGCTTCCCGCACCATGAGAACGAGCAGGCCCAGTCCCACGGCGCGGGCTGGGGCTTCGCCCGCCACTGGGTGCACAACGCCTGGGTGACCATTAAGGGCGAGAAGATGAGCAAGTCCCTGGGCAACTCGCTGGTGGTCTCCGAGCTGCTGAGGTCCTACGACCCGGCGGTGCTGCGCCTGGCGCTGGGGACCGTCCACCACCGCTCCACCGTGGAGTTCTCCGCGGAGACCCTGGCCGACGCCGCCTCCCTGTGGGAGCGGCTGTCCGGGGCGGTTCTACGGGCGCTTGAGGTCACTGCGCCGGCCGACGGCGGCACTAGCCCGGTTGATGCTGGTGCCGCGGTGCTCAGGGCCCGGTCCCTGCCTGCGCAGTACGTCGGCGCCATGGACGATGACCTGAACCTCGCGGGCGCGATGGCGGTGGTTCACGCCACCCTCAAGCGGCTCAACACCGCCCTGGCCGCCCCCGTCACTGACACCGACGCCGTCGCGGCGGCCGCCCTGGATCTACGCGCCCAGCTGGATGTGCTTGGCCTCGACCCGCTCGCGGAACCGTGGCGCGCTCGGGTGATCGGCGCGGGGAGCGGTGCGGACGACGCCGCCATGCGTGCCCTGGACCGACTGGTCACGGGGCTGCTGGAGCAGCGCGCCCAGGCCCGCGCCGCCAAGGACTGGGCGCGGGCGGACGCGCTGCGTGAGGAGCTGGCCGCCGCCGGGGTCGTCGTCGAGGACGGCGCCGCGGGCTCGGGCGGCGGGGCCCGCTGGCACCTGGCCTGAGACCCCGTGCCCGGCCGACCGAAGCCGTATAGCAGGACACTTGTAACCGCGACCAAGCGGGACCAACGGACGCTAACCGAGGAACAGGATCTACACGATGCCAGGAAACGACCAGCGGCACGGCGCAATGCGCAAGTCGAGCAAGAAGAAGGGCCCGCTCAAGGGCTCCGGCGGGGTGCGCCGTCGGGGGCTGGAGGGACGGGGGCCCACGCCCAAGGCGGAGGACCGGGTCGGCCACCCCAAGGCGCGTGCGAAGGCCATTGCCGAGTCCCGCGCGGCCCAGCCCACCCACGCTGGGCGCCTGGAGGAGGCCAGGCGCCGCTTCGGGGTGCCGGCGGGCCACGAGATCGTCTGTGGCCGTAACGCAGTTGCGGAGGCGGCCCGTGCGCGTGTGCCCATCACCCGCGTGTTCATGGCCTCCTCCGCGCAGGACGACGACCGCCTGAACGCCGTGGTGCGCCGGGCGGCCCTCGTGGGGGCGCCCGTGGTGGAGGCCACCAGGCTCGACCTGGAGGCACTCACCGAGGGTGCCGTTCACCAGGGCATTGCCATTGAGGTACCCGCCTACGACTACGTCCTGGCCCGCGACCTGCTGGACCGCGCTCGCGAGGCCGGGCACACGCCGCTGCTGGTGGCGCTCGACCAGGTCACCGACCCGCACAACCTCGGCGCCGTGCTGCGCTCAGCCGGGGCCTTCGGTGCCGACGGCGTGATCATTCCGGAGCGCCGCTCGGCGGGCGTGAGTGCCGCCGCCTGGAAGGTTTCCGCGGGTGCCGCCGCGCGGGTGCCGGTGGCCCGGGAGACGAATCTTGTGCGGGCCCTGCAGGCGCTGAAGAAGGAGGGGTGCTTCGTCGTCGGCCTGGATGGGCGGGCGGATACGCCGGTGGAGGAGTTGAACCTGGCGGACTCCCCGCTGGTCGTGGTCACGGGCGCGGAGGGCAGTGGGCTGTCGCGGCTTGTGCGTGATACCTGCGACCTGCTGGTCTCCATTCCGATTGCCGGAACGGTGGAGTCCCTTAATGCCGCCGTCGCCACGGGCATCGCACTGTACGAGGTGGACCGGCTGCGTCGCCTGGCGGGTGCGGCCCGGTAGGCGACGGCAGCCGCGCTGCTGCTCGCGTATCGGGATCAGCGCGGCGCACGGGGCTGACCGGGAGGCTCTATGCTGACACAATGGTCGTGTACCCGCCCGTCGTGCGGACGGGTCGGCGGACAACGGTCGTCACCATCCGACTAGGAGGCCTCTATGGCTCAGGACCACGCACAGCGCTGGAACCGCACCGAGGGTGTGCTAGTCGTGCCCGGAACCCAGCCGGACGCGGTTGCCGCGCGCCTTGAGGCGGATCGCGTCGTCGCCCGCCTCGAGTGGTACCCGGCTACGCCCCACCTGCTGTCCCTAACCCTGCTGGCAGACGCCGACGGGCGCGTGGCGGTCACCCCGCCGTCGCGCGGCGGCGCGATCGCCGGGATCCGCATCAGTGAGCTGGTGGAGTCCCTAGCCCGCGAGTTCTCCGGTGATGTCACCATCGGGCCGGCCTCCTTCAACGCCCTGCCGGACGGTGTGGCGCTGCCGAGTGTGTCGGAGCAGACACCGGATGCCTCCCGCACCGTGGTTGTCTCCCCGCTCAGCGCCTACATGGTGCCGCTGCAGGCAACCCTGCTGGAGCGTCCGCTTGCGGTTGTCTCCTTGCCCGCCCTGGACCGGCGCGTCGTCATGTACGCCGGGGAGGGCAATGAGCTGGGCACCTTCGGCTGGGATGAGGAGTCCCTGCCGGCCCTGGTAATGAGCGTGGACACGCGTGATATCGCGGTGCGCGCCGTGGTCACCGGGGAGAGTGAGGATGACGCCGTCTTCTCCTGGGGCATGAGCTCGAAGTACGTGTGGGGCGGCGTGGCCACCCCGGGGCCGGCGCTGCGGCACCTGGTGGATGAGCTGCTGAAGGACTCCACCGACGTGTCACTGGTTGCCCAGACCGTGCCTGGCGCAGACGCGCAGGCCGTGGCCGAGGCCTTCTCCACCCCTGGGCTGGATGGCTTGGTGGCACTGGTGGACGCGCTCGGTATGCCCGACTGGGTGGCCTCGGTGCTGACTGGCCGGCTGGCGCCCGCAGAGGCGCCCGGGGCGGTGGTGCATGAGCCGCGCGGGTTGTCCAATGCCGTGGGGCGCTCGGTCGGGCTGATGCTGCAGGACCCTTCCGCGCCGGGTTCGGTGTTCTGGCAGACCTACATTGATACCGTCACTGAGCGGCCTTGGATCATGCGCGCCGGCGCACTACTGGAAGCGGGGATCGGCGGGGTGCTGATTGGGGCGGCGGTGCGCCGTCGCGGTCGCACCGGGTTGACGTCCCGCGGGATGCTGGGCACGGGAGTGGTGCTGCTGGTGGACGCCGTGGCCGAGGTCTCGCTTGCGTCTTGGACCCGGCATCGTGAGTTGCGGCGCCGCGCGGATGAGGAGATGGCGCTGGTGGCCGAGGAGCTCGGGGCCTGAGGCGGTCTGGCAGCTGTACGCTGCAAAACGCCCTGACACGGGCGCCCGTAACTGACGACTCGTTGCTTCCCTTGGCAGGCGCTTGGGAATTGCTGCCGCGCTCACAGGCGTGTTGGGGCCATCGCGCCCTAATCCTTTAGGAGGAACGCATGCATCGCAGTGCGGTGATGTCAACTGCGGTATCTCTTGCTCTCGTATTTTTGCCGTTGCATTCGGCCGCGAGTGCTGCGGACTCGTCAACCGACAGTCAACTGAATTCTGCACAGGACTGCATTCTTGCGGCGTCGAACGAAAACGCTCCGGGAGAAGAACTTCTAAGTGTCGAGTCCACCGGTGATTCGGCTGTCTGCATTGATGACGATGTCAGTACTTCTTTGCCGCTGGATCCCGGCGGCGCATTTCAGCTGACCGCTGGCGATGACCAACTGTCGATCAGATTACCAAATGAGAGTCAAATCGACGCACCAAATATAGTGGTTACGGCAACAAGGACTTTAATTTGCAAACCGTAAACCACTCGTCGCTATTGACACTCGAGATCGGCGTGCTCGGGCACCGCGAGGGCACAGCGGCCGGGGCGGCCAACCGTTCTGACGACGTAGCCTACGGTGCCCTGATCGGCGAGGCGGCGATCAGGGGTCTGAACCTGGTGCCTCCGGCCGACTGTGTGGGCCTGGCTATTGAGGAGGGCCGGGTGGGACCTGCCTCGCGGCGCAGCCGACGACTTCGTCGATGACGGCGCCGTCGGCTGGTTCCAGGTGGGGGTGTCGCGGGAGCTGACGCCCGCCACCATCAGCCTGATCTGCGAGTGCGCCTACGCCGCCTGCCGGGACGCCGGACCGTTCACGTTTCAGGGGCTGGCGCTGAGACTGCCCTCGGAGCGGGTCACCTACGACCATTCCCTCGCCACTCATATTGCGGAGCGACTGCCGGTGCGCGGTGAGGTCTCATCGCGTTCGGTGGTTATCGCCGTGGAGGTGCGTGACGGCAGTCCCGGTGAGGTAGCGCGTGCCGTATTCGAAACCGCCGACGGCCTGCTGTCGCTGGTCGCCGGTGCCGCGGGTTGGGAGGCGCACCACGAGGCGGTGCGCCGCGCGTATCCGCGGGGGCGAGCGCGTGCATGCGCGTGCCCTACTGGTCGCACACCATGGCGGCTTTTCTGGGCGCGCTGGTGCTGGCGGCCGACGACGCCCGAGTGCTCACCGGTGTGCGCGTGCAGCTGGGAGGCTGTTGCGGGGCACCAAGGCCGTGATTCGGCAGAAGCCTTATGGAGCCCTCGGTACAGTGTCAAAATCGATGACAAACGCCTTGCCGACACCCAGGGGTGAGCTCACGGGTTGTTGGAATTGCGCCGTTTCATGCAGCGCGGATCGCGGGCTGAGCGTCGTTTGTCATCAATCTGGACACTTGGCGCTACTCACCGGCCGCGTGGTGGCGCACCTGGTCGAGAAGGGCGGCTTGCAACGTGATCCGCGACGGCGCGCTGGCTACGCGCCATCCCGACGCCGACGGCCGCGACGCCGCGCCTCCCCGCTGATGGCGCGCCACTGCTTAGGATGCAGCGGGTGATCGGTGGGCAGGGCCTTCCAGGTGTTCCAGCTGGATGGCTTGGCCGGCCCCGCCAGCAGCAGGCCCGCTGCGTGCAGGGGCTCGGTCAAGCCCTCCATAACGTCAATGGTGAAGTGCTTGGGACGGTTCCACGGCGTTCCGGAATTGCGGGAGAAGTGCCAGCAGATGAGTTCGCTGGCCGCGCGGTCGCGCAGCGGGCGGGCCAGCACCGCCAGGCGCACGCGCCCGTGCTGGCGGCGTACCCAGGGGAGAATGAGCGCGAACGGAAATGCCTCGGCAAGGTACTCCGCCAAAAAGCTTCCGGCCTCACTGCCCTCGCGCAGGACCACGCCGGTCCACGGCCCTCGTGCGGCCAGCACGGAGTCCAGGTCCCAGGTCTCCAGGGAGAAGCCCCGCGGCCTCAGCTGATCAATGACGAAGCGCACTGCGTCCCGCGGCGGCGCCGCCACCTCGAAGCGGCGCATGGGCTGAGTCTCTAGCCATCCCATGGTCAGGGTCCTTGATGCCAATAGTGCCGACGATGCTGCGCGCTCGTCGATGGTTTCTGGGGCGCTACTCGCCCTTGAACTTCATGCCGGCGGTGAAGCCCATGGGGTTGAGCTCGAAGGCGGCGGCGGTGGCCTCGTCGAGGGCGGCGAACTCCTCGTCGTCGGCGGGCACGGGCTCGTCGTCGCTGAAGATGGCCTCCATCTCCTGGGTGTCGCCCAGCGACAGGTACGCCTGCTCGTCCGGGCGCTGCGGCAGAACCGTGTTGACGTAGTCCGCCACGGCCTCCTCGGTGGTGACATCGCGCCTGCTCTGCTCGGACATGTACCAGCGGTGCTCGAGCACCTCGTGGAAGATCTCCGCCGGCTCCAGCTTGCGCCGTAGTTCCATCGGGACGGCGGAGATAGTGGGTTCGAACACCTCCGACAACCAGGCGTGCGCCACCTGCTCCACAGGCTCATCCTTACGGCCGGTGACCGTACGGAAGGTCTCCAGGTCGTTGAGCATCCGCTGACCCTGGCGCTCCTGTACATCCAGACCGGTCAGACGCATGATCCGGCGGTGGTAGTAGCCGGCGTCCACAACCTTCGGCTGAATGACCATGCGCGTGCCGGAGCCGTCCGCCTCGGTCTTCATGGTCAGCTCGCCGACGTCGAATCCCAACTTGTTCAGCTTCTCAATGCGTGAGCGCACTCGCCACCGCTCACCCAGGTCAAAGGCCTCCTCCGCAGTCAGCACGTCCCACAGCTCCGTGTACCGGCTGACGATCCGGTCACCCACCTCAATGGTGTCCACGCTGGGCTCCAGCAGGGCGCCGGCCTGCAAGTCCATGAGCTCGCCGATGATGTTTGTGCGGGCGATATCGATGTCGTACAACCGCTTGCCCTCGGTCAGGCCCTCGGTGTGCAGCTCACCGGTCTCGGCGTCCACCAGATAGGCGGCAAACGCGCCCGCATCACGGCGGAACAGCGTGTTGGACAAGGACACGTCCCCCCAGTAGAAGCCCAGTAGGTGCAGCCGCACCAGCAGTACGGCGAGGGCGTCAATCAGGCGGGTGGCGGTCTCCGGGCGCATGTACTGGCTGAACAGCGCCCGGTAGGGCAGCGAGTAGGACAGGTGCTCGGTGACCAGCACCGAGTTGAGGATGGAGCCGTCCAGGCCCTTGCGTCCGGTGATGACCGCCGTCGGCGTCACGCAGGGCGCCCCGAGCCTGACCAGGTCCCGCAGCAGCTCGTACTCGCGGTAAGCGACCTCCTCGCCGATCTCCTTGACGGCGATGACCCGCTCGGACAGGTTCACGAAACGCACAATGTGGCGCGACAGCCCCCGCGGGAGGGCGGCAAGCACGTCGGTCGGCCACTCCTCCAATGGGATTTCCCACGGGAGATCAAGCAGCGCCGGGTCAATCGTGGCCGCAGTGATCTGCATGGACTGGGGCATGAGCGCATTCTCTCAGGTCCGCCGTGGAGCGCTCCGCGACGGCGCCGGGTCGTTGCAGGCGAGGCCGCTCGCCTTGTGGTCATCGGATCATGGCGAACGATACATGTGGTTTCGTTGAAAACCGCCCCGTCAGGGAAGGCAGGCGGGTCGGACGGTGCCGGAGCGGTTGGACCCCGCCCCTCGCGCGGAGGAACGGGGCCCAACCGGTTGGTCTTCCCGCGCCTGCGGACGCGAACGCAACCCGCAGGCGGCCGGGCCGGCTCAGGCGGGCAGACGCTTGCCGGTGGAGGCGGAGAAGATGTGCTCCTCGCCCGGCTTGATGCGCACGTACACCGTCTCACCGGGCTCCGGCGCGGTACGCGGAGGCACGCGGACGATGATCTGGCTGGAGTCCTCGCCGGAACCGAGCTTGTCCTCCGAGCCCTCGGCGCCGACCAGCTCGCCGTAGATGTAGGCGTCGCTGCCCAGCTCCTCAACGAAGGACAGGCGCACCGGGATGGAGTGCTGGTCCTCAGCGGAGACAACCTCGAGGGACTCGGGGCGGAAGCCGATGACGACCTTGTTGTTGTCCTCCGGGACGAGGGCGTCGAGCGTGGCCCGGGACAGCGGGACGCGCGCGGCGCCGATGGAGGCAACGCCGTCGCTGACCGTGAACCGGCCCAGGTTCATGGCGGGAGAGCCGATGAAGCCCGCCACGAAGTCGTTGGCCGGCTTGTCGTACATCTCGCGCGGAGTGCCGACCTGCTGGAGCACGCCGTCCTTGAGGACCGCGATGCGGTCACCCATGGTCAGCGCCTCTGTCTGGTCGTGGGTGACGTAGACGGTGGTGACGCCGAGCGAGCGCTGCAGGGACGCGATCTGCGTACGCGTCTGCACGCGCAGCTTGGCGTCCAGGTTGGACAGCGGCTCGTCCATCAGGAAGACCTTGGGCTTGCGCACGATGGCGCGGCCCATGGCCACACGCTGGCGCTGACCACCGGACAGTGCCTTCGGCTTGCGGTCCAGGTACTCGGTCAGGCCGAGGATCTTGGCGGCCTCCTTGACGCGCCGGTCGATCTCATCCTTGGGAGTACCGGCGATCTTGAGGGCGAAGCCCATGTTGTCGTGCACAGACATGTGCGGGTACAGGGCGTAGTTCTGGAAGACCATGGCGATGTCACGGTCCTTGGGCTGGACGTCGGTCACGTCGCGGTCGCCGATGAGGATGCGGCCGGAGTTGACGTCCTCGAGCCCTGCGAGCATGCGCAGGGAGGTCGACTTTCCGCAGCCCGAGGGGCCTACGAGAACCAGGAACTCGCCGTCGGCGATCTCAAGGTTCAGGCTGTCCACCGACGGGGTGTCGTTCCCCGGGTAGATACGGGTGGCATGATCAAAAGTGACAGTTGCCATAAGGGGTATCCCTTCACCGGCAGGTACGTGCCGGACGATCCGTGGTGAAAGGTGCCGATGCGTGTCCGCATTGACACGGGCCGGGAGCGGTTTGCCCCCGGGCAGGACCAACTCTGTCACACGACGGCGCACTCCAGGTAGCCCGCGGCAGCTCAGAAAACTCTGAAAGGGCTGTGAATCCCCTCACGTCCGCGGTGGTTGTGGCGGCTGCCGGTACTGTGGCGCCATGACGCACAGCCCCGACAGCGCAACGCCCGCCTCCCTGGCAGGACTGCGCGCGGGAGCCGACGTCGGCGGTTACCGGCTCCTGCGCCGCCTGGGTGCGGGCGGCATGGGAGTGGTCTGGGAGGCCGTTGACGCAGACGGTCGGCACGTGGCCATGAAGATCCTCCACCCGCAGATCGCGGCCGACCCGATGGCCCGCAAGCGGCTGGACCGTGAGGCCGCCGTGCTCGCCCGGGTCAAGGACTCCCGCGTGGCCCGCATCCTCGACATTGAGACCGGCGACGGCGCGGATGGCGCCGGCGTCACCTTCGTCATCACCGAGCTCGTGGACGGGCCCACCCTGCAAAGCGAAGTCGACCACGAGGGCGTCTACCGGCTGGACACCGACATCCGTGACCTGTCCGATCTCGCGCACGGCCTGGTCGACTCCTTGTCCGCCGTGCACGCCGCCGGCGTGATTCACCGCGACCTGAAGCCCTCCAACGTGATGCTCGGGATGCAGGGGCCGGTGCTGATCGACTTCGGTATCGCGCAGGTGGCCGACGACGTCCGCCTCACCCAGACCGGTCAGGTTACCGGCACTCCCGGCTTCATCCCGCCCGAGATGCTCGACGGCGGTGAGCCCACCCCGGACGTGGACTGGTACGCCTGCGCGGGTGTGATCCTGTTCGCCATCACGGGCCGCTCGCCCTTCGGCGCCGGCCCGTGGCAGGCGGTGTTCCGCCGGGTCTACGCCGGCACCCCGGAGCTGGGGGACCTGGAGGAGACGCACCCCGCCCTCGCCCGTGCCTTCAAGCTGGCGCTGGCGCCCGACGTCGCCGACCGCCTGTCCGTGCCGGAGCTGCTGGAGGTTCTTGATGAGATCGCCGACGGCGGCACCGGGGAGAACGCCTTGTCGCGGGCGGTGCCGGATACGGCGGTGGACGAGTCGGACACCACGACCGGAACCTACGGGGCCGTAGCGGGCCCGGGGTACGGCGCGCCGGTCAGGCCCGTCAGTCCCTCGCTCCCCAGCAGCCCGACGGGCGCCGCAGCGGTGACCGCCGCGAGCTCAGAGAGCTCAGCCGGCACGGCCTCCGGGTACGGGGTGGTGTCCTCCGCCCCTCCAGGCGCATATGGATTCCTCTCCGCCCCGGCATCGCAGCCCGACACCGCCGGCGTGGAGGCCTCCGCCTCCGCGGCGGGGGCTGTGCGCCCTGCCCCGCACGCCGTCGCAGTCACCTCCGGCCCGGTGGACCGGGCGGTGCCGCCGTCGTACACGCCGGGCACCGGTGCGGTGCCCGTCCGGCAAGAGGCGGACTCGGGCGCGGTAGCGGTAAGGCCGCCCCAGGTGCAGCCGAGCCCGCCGCAGGTGCAGCCGAGCCCGCAGCCGGGGGCCGTCCCCGAATGGGCGCTCGAGCCCAGGCGGCACCGGTCGGTCGCAGCCGTCTTCTTCCTGATGCTGGTGGCGTTGTCGCTGCCCATTCCGGGGTGGATTGGGCTGGCGTTCTCCCTGCTGGTCGTGATTGCCGGCACCGTGGGGCGGGCGGATGACGCCCGTCGGTGGCGCCGTCTGAGGAACGGCTACGTGTCCGGCACCGACAACTCGCGCATGTGGGCGTCAATGCCGTGGTACCTGGTGCGGTCCCTGGCGGCGGCCGCAGCGTCCTGCGCCGTTGGTGCGCTGGTGGCCGTAGTGATCTTCTCCGTCACCGGCAACGCACTCGGATTCGGCCCGGCGGACAGCGCCACCGTGCTGGCCTCGTGGAGCGACTACCACCGGGTGGGCTTCTGCCTGGTGCCCGCCAGTGCCGCATACATGCTGGTGTCCTGGTTCATTCCCTGGGGGGCGCCTACCCGCCGGGGCGGCGCGCGCATGATCGACGTGCTGCTCAGCAGTCGCTCGAATCGGCTGATCGGCGCCGCGGTATTCGCGGCGATCGCCCTGGGCGTGGTGCTCCTGTTCGTCATGGGGGCGGTGCCGCTCGCCCGCATGACGCCCTTCGACTTCATCTAGCCCTCCATCTGGTTATCGGGTCTTCCTTCTGGTTCCCCTGTGCCGGGGTGCTGCGGGTGCGCCTGTCGGTGGCGTGAGGCAGGCCGCAGCCCCAGGGACGTGCCTTTCCGCCTGCTCCAAGGCACAATGCTTAAGCTGGTCGGCGCCGCAGGCTTCGCGGCGGCACCGCACCGAAGGATTCAGTCGAGGAGTTATTCGTGGCCTCTAATCAGCCCCGTCCCACCAAGGCCGAGCGTCGAGAGGCGGCCCGCGCCAAGGCGCGGGCACTGCGTGAAGAGCAGGAGCGCCGGGAGCGCCGCGCCCGGATCACGCGCCGCAGCTTCCTGGGCGTAGGCGGGCTGGCCGTAGCCGGAACCGTGGCCGCGGTAGTGATCGCCGGGCGCGATGAGGAAGCCCTGGGTGGGAAGATCGTGACGGACCTTGCCAGCGGTGACGGAATTCCGGCAACCATCCGTGCCGACGGGTCACTCGTCTTCGGTTCCGACCTCCAGCCCGGCACCACCACGGACGGCGCCCAGAACCTGCACATCTACTTCGACTACTCCTGCCACCACTGTGCCAACTTCGAGGAACTCCACAAGACGGAGATCGAGACGCTACTGGGTGACGGCACGATCAACCTGGTGCTGCACACTTCGCGGTCCCTCGGGAACAGCTGGAGTGACATGGTGTGCAATGCCATGGGCGTGGTCCTGGATCAGGAGCCGACCTCCGCGTTCGCCTTCCACCATGCGGTCATGACTCGATTCTCAGAGATCTACGCCCGCGGGGACTTCTCGGCCATCAACGCCGAGTCGGTCACGCAGGCTGCGACAGAGGCGGGCGTCGGCGATGCCGTCGTCGAGCAGATCGCCTCCGCCATCACGGCGAACACCTATGGCGCCTGGCTCGACCTGTGTGACAAGACCTTCGCGGAGGCCGCGATCACCGGCACGCCGACAGTCGCCCTGGGAAGCGAGAAGCTTGAGCTGACCGATATCGCCACGGAGACCGGCATCACCGACCGCATCCGGGGAGGCTCCGGTTCCTCCGCGCAGTAGCCGCAGTAGTTACTGCCGTCCCGGCAATGCCCGCGCAGGGTCGTGTCCGGTGCCGTGCGGAGCAGTTGTGGGCGTTCCGGGCGGGACCGGGTAAGCTCACCCCGCATGCCGCGTTAGCTCAGTTGGTAGAGCAGCTGTCTTGTAAACAGCAGGTCGTCGGTTCGAGTCCGACACGCGGCTCCATGTTTTTCCGCGCAGTGGGCCGCCTGCTGAGACCCGCCTGCCGAACCGGAACGCGCGGCGATAAGGTGAGCCTTGCCTGAATACGGCTCGGCTTGCGGCCGGGCCCCGTCGACCTTAAGGAGAACCGCGGTGGCCAGCCCCTGGGAAGTCTATGAGGCCCTTATCGATGACCTCCCCGACGGCGTAACCGTCGCGGCATCCCGCCGCGGCCCGCGTTGGACCCGCGTGCTCAACTCCGCCGACGGGCTGGGCTCCGCCTGGTCGCTGAAGGCGGTATCGCGTCCGGCCGCCTCCGCCGACATCCCCGACGTCGGTCGGCCCCTGCGCGACGTCGCCGCCCTGGCCAGGAGCTGGAACCTCGCCGAGGCGAGTGTCGGGCTGGCCGCCATCAACTCCTGGTACTCGCGCCCCGAGGTCGCCGCCTCTCACGGCTTCGTTCCCACCGGTGACGGACTCACCTGGGGGCAGGTATTCGACCCGTATCAAGACGCCGTCGCCGGCCTGAAAGTGGCGGTCATCGGTCACTTCCCCTTCGCCCGCCGCGTGCTGTGGCGGGCGGGCGAACTGTGGACGCTGGAACGCGATCCCCGGCCCGGCGACTACCCGGACACCGCCTGCGAGTACCTGCTGCCACAGGCCGACTACGTGTTCATCTCCTCCTCAAGCCTGGTCAACAAGACCATGCCGCGGCTGGTCGACCTGGCGGTTGGCGGCGGGGCACATACGGTGCTCGTGGGCCCCTCCACCCCCATGCATCCGCTGTTCCTGGACCTAGGGGTCGCCACCGTCACGGGATTCGTGCCGGCGGCTGAGGTCCGCTCCGCCGCCGACCTGGAGGAGCTGGCCGCGTCCGGTGAGATCGGGCCCGGTGTGCGCATGCACCTGCACGCCGTCGGGGAGTGACCGGCGGCCCGCGGGGCTCAGGGCAGGCGCCAGTCGACCGGCGTCGCCCCCATGCGTTCCAGCTCTGCGTTGGCCCTGGAGAAGGGGTGGGAGCCGAAGAAGCCGCGAGAGGCACTCAGCGGTGAGGGGTGCGGAGAGGCGATGATCGGCGTCGCCCCCAGCATGGGGGACAGGGACTGGGCCGGGCGTCCCCACAGGATCGCCACCAGCGGCCGCTGCCGCGCCACCAGTGCCTCAATCGCGCGCTGCGTAACCGTCTCCCAGCCCCAGCCCCGGTGCGACGCCGGCGCGCCCGGCCGCACGGTGAGCACCCGGTTGAGCAGCATCACCCCCTGAAGCGACCACGGGGTCAGGTCGCCGGAGGTGGGGCGCGCGACGCCCAGGTCACTGACCAGCTCGGTGTAGATGTTCTCCAGGCTGCGGGGCGGGCGCACGCCCGGCTGCACCGAGAAGCTCAGCCCCATCGGGTGGCCCGGCGTGGGGTAGGGGTCCTGGCCGACGATCAGCACCTTGACATCGTCAAGCGGGTAGGTGAAGGCGCGCAGCACGTCAGTTCCCGCGGGCAGGTAGCCGCGGCCGGCCGCGACTTCCTCGCGCAGCCGGGCGCCGATCTCGTGGATCGCCGGCTCCACGGGGGCCAGGGCCTGGGCCCAGGAGGGGTGGATGAGCTCGGACAGTGGCTTCGGTTCGGTCACACCCAGAGCCTAATCGGCGGGCCCGGGCTCGGGGTGTCGGCGCGCATCTGCCGCTTTAGCGGCGTCCTGCCGGTATCCTCACCGTGTGAGCCGCTACGACTACCCCGACGACGAGTTCGACGCCGACGACGACGGTCCGGTGCCCGTCGGGGTGCATCGCGCCCAAGTTCCCGCCTGGCGCAGCTGGATCCCGCTGCTGGCCATCCTCATCATCGTGCCGCTGCTGGCCTGGGGCGTGGTCGGTCTGCTGGGCAGGCACGCGACCGGGGGAAGGGAGTCCACGGCCGCGGCCTCGGGCGGCGCTGCGACGGCGCAGGCGTCTGCCGACGGGCAGCGGGGCGCCCCGGAGGCCAGCGCCGAGGCCAGTTCGGAGGCGAGCGCCGAGGCCACTGGCAGCACCGATTTCACCACGGGGATAACGGTGCACAACGGCACCGACACCACTGGGCTGGCCACCCGCACCGGTGACAAGCTGGGCAATGTCGGCTTCACCTCTGTGACGGTGTCCCAGGGTGTCTACACCATGGAAGAGCCGACTGTTACGACCATTTACTATGCCTCCGCCGAGCTGGCGGCCACTGCCCAAGCGGTCGCCGACGCGCTCGGGTCGGGTGAAGTGGTGGAGTCCGCCGAGGAGGCCCAGTCCAACCCGATCGTGGTCGTGCTGCGCAGCGACTACCAGGAGTGACCCTCCCCGCCGCGACCGGCAAAACTGACCCGCCGAGTTCGGTAGATATGGCTGCTGAGACCGGCACAAGTGACACGCCGAGACCGGCACTTGTGACGTACGGAGAGCTCTTTCACACCCCGTTTCGGGCCGACGGCGAACCTGAGCGCCTTGCACTCAAGGGTCGAGAGTGCCAGCATTGCGGTTAGCACTCGGACCCGGAGAGTGACAAAGCCGCTCCCCGGATCCGGTGAACGACCCAGGCCGGAAGGTGAGGGTCGGCGTCGGGCGGGACGTGAACGTCCGGCGCCGTCCCGTCCGTCGCGGGCACCCGTCGGCCACCACCCAATACAGGAGCAGCAATGCCCAAGATCATCGCCTTCGACGAGGAGGCCCGCCGCGGAATGGAGCGGGGCCTGAACACCCTCGCCGACACCGTCAAGGTCACCCTCGGCCCCAAGGGCCGCAACGTCGTCCTCGACAAGAAGTGGGGCGCCCCGACCATCACCAACGACGGCGTGACCATCGCCAAGGAGATCGAGCTCGAGGACCCCTACGAGAAGATCGGCGCCGAGCTGGTCAAGGAGGTCGCCAAGAAGACCGACGACGTCGCCGGTGACGGCACCACCACCGCCACCGTCCTGGCCCAGGCGCTCGTGCGCGAGGGCCTGCGCAACGTGGCCGCCGGCGCCAACCCCATCGCCGTGCGCCGCGGCATCGACAAGGCCGTAGCCGCCGTCGTCGAGCGCCTGCTGGCCGACTCCAAGGAGGTCGAGACCCAGGACGAGATCGCGGCGACCGCCTCGATCTCCGCCGCCGACGAGCAGATCGGCGCCATGATCGCCGAGGCCCTGGAGAAGGTCGGCCACGACGGCGTCATCACCGTGGAGGAGTCCAACACCTTCGGCCTTGAGCTCGAGGTCACCGAGGGTATGCGCTTCGACAAGGGCTACATCTCCCCCTACTTCGTCACCGACGCCGACCGTCAGGAGGCCGTCCTGGAGGACGCCTACGTCCTGCTGGTCGAGTCCAAGATCTCCAACGTCAAGGACCTGCTGCCCCTGCTGGAGAAGGTCATGCAGTCCGGCAAGCCGCTGGCGATCGTCGCCGAGGACGTCGAGGCCGAGGCCCTGGCCACCCTGGTGGTCAACCGCATCCGCGGCACCTTCAAGTCCGTGGCCGTCAAGGCCCCCGGCTTCGGCGACCGCCGCAAGGCGATGCTGCAGGACATGGCCATCCTCACCGGCGGCACCGTCATCTCCGAGACCGTGGGTCTGAAGCTGGAGAACGCCACCCTGGAGGACCTGGGCCAGGCCCGCAAGGTGGTCGTCACCAAGGACGAGACCACGATCGTCGACGGCGCCGGGGACAAGGACGCCATTGACGCCCGCGTCGCTCAGATCCGCAACGAGATCGAGAACTCCGACTCCGAGTACGACCGCGAGAAGCTGTCCGAGCGCCTGGCCAAGCTAGCCGGTGGTGTGGCCGTCCTGAAGTCCGGTGCCGCCACCGAGGTGGAGCTCAAGGAGCGCAAGCACCGCATCGAGGACGCCGTGCGCAACGCCAAGGCCGCCGTCGAGGAGGGCATCGTCGCCGGTGGTGGCGTCTCGCTGCTGCAGGCCGCCACTGCCCTGGACGCCCTGGAGCTGTCCGACGACGAGGCCACCGGCGCCGCGATCGTGCGCGTCGCCCTGGAGGCCCCGCTCAAGCAGATCGCCGTTAACGCCGGCCTTGAGGGCGGCGTTGTGGCCGAGCGCGTGCGCAACCTGCCTACCGGTGAGGGCCTGAACGCCGCGACCGGCGAGTACACCAACCTGCTGGCCGCCGGCATCGCCGACCCGGTCAAGGTCACCCGCTCCGCGCTGCAGAATGCGGCGTCCATCGCGGGCCTGTTCCTGACCACCGAGGCCGTCGTCGCCGACAAGCCGGAGCCCCCGGCCCCGGCCGCCGCTGCGGGCGCCAGTGACGAGATGGGTGGCATGTACTGATCGGTCACCCGGTCGGTTCGGCCGACGCAGTTCGCCGGTAGGCGCGCCCCGCGCGGCTGCCTGGCGGGCCCCGGCCCCATCACGAAGACGGCGGGCCGTCTCTTGCAAGCGCAGGAGGCGGCCCGCCTGTCGTTTGCGCGAAGCCGTGCCACTCAGGCGTTCAGTGACGGGTCGATGGCGGCTCCCAGCTCACCCTTGCCGACGACATCGACGCGGTATTGGATGGGCGTATGAGTCGGACGGATGCCAACGCCCTTGCCGGGCGAGTACTCGCGGAGGTGCCGCCCTTCCTGCTGGTAGGGCTTGGAGGGCTCCTGCGGGTCTCGGGCGGTCCCCTGTGGGCGGCGAGTCTGCTGGTCGGCGGCGGAGTGCTGTGGCAGGTGCTGGCGCTCGCTCGCATCGGTGGCGCGGGTGACGCCGATGGGGCCCGGATCAACAACCTGGGGCGCCTGGCGGTGATCGGGCTGCTGCTCCTGCTCGGCAACTGGGGCGCCTTCACCGGTGGACTTGGGTTGTTGGCTTTGTTCCTGGGGGTGTGCGTGGCCCTGCGATGCGGGCGCTACCCCGACGGTCCGCAGCCCGTGCGCCGCCGCGAGTTCAATCCCCTGCGTGGTGTGTAGGCCCGCGTCGCCCGGACACGTCCGGCCGTACCTGCTGACGTGCCTCCGCGAAGCCGCTAGACAGGACCCCGGTCCCATCACGACGACGGCGGCGGGCCGCCCTCCCGCTTGCGGGGGAGGGGGCCACCCGCCGTCGTCGGGCGCGCCGCTCAGGCGGGCGGGGTCTGGTAGGTGAAGCGACCGGAGTTGGCAGTCTCGGCGTCGTCGTAGGAGGTGGCGGACTGGTCCAGGGCCTGGCTGATCGAATCCAGGCTCGCCTGCACCTGCAGGGCGGTGACGTGCCAGTCGGCGGCGCACGCGGCCATGGAGTCGGAGGCGCCGCCTGTCCAGGAGGACTGGAGCAGCGCGATGTCGCCCTTCATCCCGTCCACCTCGGTCTGGATGGTGGAGATGCGGGTGCGGGCGCGTGTGGCCGTGTCGGTGACGGCCTGGGTGTCAACGGCGAAGACGGGCATAGTGGGAGCCTTTCGGTGAGATGGTCCGGAGTCCCTGTGGCTCGGACATGTGGGCGGTGCCGCGGCCGCGGCGCCTGAAATCACCGTAGGGATTGAGTCGAGACGTCCGCATCCACCGCCGTCGAGCCCTGTGGATTCACCCTGCAGGAACCGTGCCTGTGGACGCCGGTGAGCTTAAGGGGTGGAGTGTCGCAGATCGGCACAAACGCGCCATGGGCGCCGATCCGCTTCGCCAAAGCGTTGGAATGACGCGGATGCGGAATCGGGGCAGGCGAGTCGCCGCGTCGTTTGTGCCGATCTCGGACAGGTCGCCGGTTTCCACAGATGTGGTTCGAACGGGGTGAATCCACAGAGCTCAGCGAAGGCGTTGGCGTCGCGGCGCTTGCCCGGGGCAGCCTCAGGACATGCGACCCTGCGACGACGACATCCTGACGCGTGTGCGTTCCTGTCACGGCGCGGTTCGGCTGCGGGACCTTGGCTTGGACCGCACAGAGTACCGACACGTCCAGAGACTCATTGAGCAGCGCCTGCTGTTCGCCCATGGCCATGGGGTGGTGAGTCTGCCCGGTGTGGTAAGGGATCTGATCCTGGCCCGTATCCACGGCGGGGTTGTCACCTGCCTGCATGCCGCTAAGCATTACGGCTACCCTTGCCCGCGTCTTTGGAAGCCGGTGCACCTGGCAGTCCCCCACAGCACGGGTCGGAGCCCGATCCGGGGGGAGGTGCTGCATGTTGAGAGTTCCCTCGAACTGCCGCCCCTGACCCAGTTTCCGGTGGCTCCGGTGCCTCTTATGCTCGCCCGCTATCTGCGCTGCGACCCTGGCTGTGAGGGCCCACTCATGGCCTGTGACGCCGCGCTGCACCAAGGACACACCAGCGTGGACGCCATTGCGACGTTGCTGCGTGGACCGGGCTCCCGGCGGGCCCGCCGTCGTCTGGCCATGGCCAGCCCGAGGGCGCGCTCCCCGCTGGAGACGCTGGCCCGTTTGCAGTTGCACGACGGCGGTATTCGTTTTGAAGACGGCGTGGACATACCCCGTGTGGGAGAAGTCGACCTACTGGTCGACGACTGGCTAGTCCTCGAGCTGGACGGATACACCTACCATGAGAACGAGTTTCAGTTCGCCCGCGACCGTACTCGTGATCGCGAACTGGTTAGGCAGGGCTACCGTGTTGTTCGCTTCACCCGCCAAGATGTGGAGCTAGGTCGGGTGGGGGCGGAGATCCGCCAACTTCTCGCGGCTCAAAGCCGACCGAGCAGATGAAAGTGTCCGAGATCGGCACGAACGCGCCGTGGGCGCCGATCCACACGGCGTGAAACGTTGGAATGACGCGGATGCGGAATCGGGGCAGGCGAGTCGCCGCGTCGTTTGTGCCGATCTCAGACAGTAGGCGGCCTCAGTCGGCCGACGAGCCGACGATCGGCTCGGTGATGGCGGCGAACTCGCCTGTGCGCGCCTCCCGCAGGGCCTTGGCCTCCTCGCACTTGGCGCGTAGCTTCTCGGCGAGCTTGGCGCGCTCCGCCTCCGCCGCGCTGGCGCGATCCGTGGGGCCCTCCTCGCCCGGACGTGGCTTGGACAACAGCTGGTCCAGCTCATCGGCGCACGACTCCAGGGACGTCGTGTGCGCATCGTCGGAGTCCTCCACCGTACGGGAGCGGCGTGCGCGCGCAGCCTCGGTGGGTGTCGGTGCGGACACGGGGGAGGTCCGTATCGCCGACGGGACGGCGTGTCGCACCTCGTCCTCCTCACCCGCGGCCTCCAGGCCACCGATCCAGGGATCCGTTTCCCTGTGAGCAGGCGGTTGCTGGGCGCCGTCAGCACCAGCGGGGGATTCCCCCGGCGCGGTGGCTCCCGTGCCCGCCGGCTCCGAAGGTGCGCCGACGACGGCGCCCTGCTCGGCAGCTGCTGCGCCGTCCGCCCCGGCCTCGGGGGCAGCAGGCTGTGCGGCCCGGCAGCAAGAGCACTCGGCGGCATCGGCCTGGGGCAAGCGCGCCAGCTTGTCCTCCAAGTGCTGCTTCTCCGCCTCCAGGTTCTCGCGCGCAGGCAGTTCCCAACGGGCGCCGAGCGGGGAGGAGAACAGTGACTCGCGGTCCAGCAGCCGGGTAATGATCGCCAGGCGCGCCCGCAGGTAGTCCTCCAGGGGGATGTGCGCGTACTCCTGGCGCACACCCATCCGGTAGCTCTTGTACTGCTGCGGCTCTACCGCAAGCGCCCCTAGATCGGCATCGTTGAGGGCCTGGGCGTCAATGTCGTTACTCGCCAGGTTGTGGCGCTTGAGGTTCAGGATCAGCGCGCACACACGGTCCACCGTCTTGTCGGGCACGCCGAGCGACTGCAGGCTCTTGGCCGCGTAGGCGGCGGAGGCGACCTCGTCCTCGCCGCCGTTGCGTCGGTAGGTGGATTCGCTGGCGGTGGAGAAGACGCAGCCGTGGTACCAGGTTGCCAGGCGCATCACGTCGGGGTTGTGGGACTCATCGGCAAGCTCATCGACGCGCGCCAGCATGTTGATGACGTGCTTGAGATTGTGGAAGTGCCGGTCCGGGGTCGTCCAGCGGGAGACGAGCTCCTCTCCGGCAGAGCGAATCTGCTCCACCGGTGCCGTGGCGCCGACCGCTTTGGTACAGCGGACGAAAGCGGGAAGCAGCCACTGGGGGGCGTCAACCACGTCCATAGGGCTCATGAGAAAGCCTCCGAGATGAGATGAAACGGAGCCATCGTAGGACTACTGGCGGCGAACTTGAAGCCCACGGGGTGTTCTACCCACCACCTTTCGCGGCTACGCGCATGCCAGGGAGGTCGCCGCGCGACCGAACTCGGCACGTAACGTCTACCGAACTCGGCATGTAACGTCTAGCGATCTCGGCGGGATTACTGGGCGTCGGGTGTGGGGGTGGCCTTGTCCACCGGGGTCACGAGGGCGGGCAGCTCGATGTGTACGGTGGCGCCGCCCCCCGGCGTCTGGTCCATCCGCACGGTGCCGCGGTGGCGGGCGATGATGGCCGCCACAATCGACAGTCCCAGCCCAGAGCCTCCGGTCTTGCGGTTGCGGGAGGTATCGGCCCGGTAGAAGCGCTGGAAGACCTTCTTCGCGTCGGCCGGGGCGACGCCCGGCCCGTGGTCGCGCACCTCGACTACAACGCTCGGCGCCCCCGGCGCGCCTGCGCCCGCGGGGTGCGGCACGGTGCCGACGGCGATCTCCACCGGCGTGCCCTCAGGCGTGTGCCGGGTGACGTTGCCCAGCAGGTTAGTCAGTACCTGGGACAGGCGGTCCCGGTCGCCCAGCACCATGGCGGGCTCGACCTCGTTGTCGGCGCCAGCGGCGTCGCCTAGCGGAATGAGGGCGCAGTCGCGGTCCGGGGCCAGCACCATCATGTCCGTCAGCGCCCCGGCGGCGATCTGGGTCAGGTCCACGGGGGCCATGCTCATCTCCCGGCCCTCATCCATCCGGGCCAGCTGCAGCAGGTCGTCCACCAGCCGACCCATGCGGGATGCCTCCGACTCGATCCGGCCCATCACCTCCGCGGTCCGCTCCGGCGGCACCCCGCCCATGCGGTACAGCTCGCCGTAGCCGCGAATGGCGGACAGGGGCGTACGCAGCTCGTGCGAGGCGTCGGAGACGAAGCGGGTCATGCGCTCCTGGGCGACTACCTGGACGTCGAAGGCCTGCTCGTTCTGCTGCAGCATGGTGTTCAGTGCCCGCTGCAAGGAGCCGACCTCCGTAGTCGGCGGCTCGGTCACGGGAACACGTGCGGACAGGTCGCCGCTGGCGATCTGCCCGGCCACGCCCTCGATCTGCCGCAGCGTGCGGAACGAGCGGCGCACCAGGTAGGTGGCGGCCATGGCTCCCAGCAGAATCAGCGAGACGTCGGTCAGGGCCACCGCCAGTCTGGTCTGCTCAACCGTCTCCATGACGTCGCTCAGCGGTAGGGCGATCGCAACCACGCCGACGTGCTCCCCGGAGGTGCGGTCATCGATCGGCAGGATGATGACCCGCCACGGGTGGTTCAGCTGGTTCGACTCGACGGTGAACAGCCTGGGGTCGGAGGCCTGCGCGACGGCGTCGTCCACCGACAGTATTCCGATCGCTGGGACCCCGTACTTGTTGGCGGTGTCCGAGGAGACCATTTGGCCGGTCTTGCCATCCAGGTACTGTGCCTCCACATAGTAGGTGGACGGCATGGAGGAGCTGGCGTCGGAGCTGTTGATGCGGCTGGAGCTGAGTGCGGTCAGCCCCTGGGTGCCGATGGCCTGCGCGGTGTTGCGCAGCTGGGCGTCCACCTGGCCGACCAGGTGGTTCTCAAGCAGCGAGGTTACTGACAGCGACGACGCGAACAGCCCGACGGTCAGCAGGCCGGTGGTGAGCAGCGCCAGGCGGGTGCGCAGCGGCTGGGTGCGCCAAGCCCGCTTGCAGGCGGTCAGCAGGTGCCAGCGGCCGCGTTTAATCGGCCGGTACTGGCGTCCCCGGGGTGGGCGGCGCACCGTGTTCCTCACGGTGGCGCGCACGCTCAGCTCGCCTTGGGTTCGCGCAGCATGTAGCCGACGCCGCGGCGCGTCTGGATCAGCGGGGCAACCGGGTTCCCGTCGGCGCCGGAGATCTGGTCCACCTTGCGGCGCAGGTAGGAGATGTAGGACTCGACGATGGCGGCGTCACCGTTCCAGTCGTACTCCCACACGTGGTCCAGGATTTGCGACTTGGACACCACGCGGCCGGCGTTGAGCATCAGGTAGCGCAGCAGCTTGAACTCGGTGGGGGACAGGTCCACCTCGACGCCGGCCCGGTGCACCTCGTGGGCGTCCTCATCCAGGACCAGGTCGGCCACCCGCACCATGCCGTCGTCCTCGCCCTCCAGGGCGCGGGTGCGGCGCAGGATGGCGCGGATGCGGGCCACGACCTCCTCCAGGCCGAAGGGCTTGGTGACGTAGTCGTCGCCGCCTACGGTCAGGCCCTGCACCTTGTCCGCCATGTCGTCGCGGGCGGTCAGAAACAGGATCGGGATGGTCACGTCGCGCTCGCGCAGGCGCCGGGCGACCGTGAACCCGTCCATGTCCGGCAGCATGACGTCCAGCACGATCAGGTCGGGGTCGGCGTCCTCGGCGCCGCGCAGAGCGCCGTTCCCGTCCGCTGCCGTAAGTACCTCGAAGCCGGCGAAGCGCAGCGATGATGCGAGCAGGTCGCGGATATTCGGCTCGTCGTCCACCACGAGGAGGCGAGCTTCATAAGACGTCTGCTGAGAATCGTGGGTTCGGTCCATGCCGCCACTGTGCACGGCGAGTCTGGGAGTCTGCTGAGCCCTGGGTGGGAGTGGGGAATGTATTTCTCCGGGAGCTCGCCGGCGCCGCGGGGGCGGGCCGGTGTGGGGGACGGTGCGGCCGGCGCGGCGAGACCGGGCGAGCCGTTGCCGCGGGGGCGGGCCGGTGCGGCGGGACGGGGTAACGCCCCCGCCCCGCCTGCCGCCAACGGTGGCGGTTGGCCAGGGGTGCCCGATGCCGACGCAGTCGCCGGGCCTCAGATGAACTTGAGCGGGTCGAACTCGGTCAGCGGGATGATGCGGACGCGCGGCAGGGCGATGGTGAAGGCGTCCACGTCGGTCTCCAGGTCGTACACGGTCAGCCCGCGCGACTCCAGTGAGGCGAACTGGGCGTTGAGGAACTCCCGGAAGCACAGCACGTCGACCTGGGCGCCGGCATCCAGGAGGCGCTCGACCTGGGGGATGTAGTCGCCGTCGTGCGAGCCGAGCAGGACGTGAATCGCCTCGCCCTCCTCGACCCGCTTCGCCAGTGCCTCCAGGGTCCGCTGAATACCGATGTCGACGACCTTCTCCTCCTGGCTGCCGGAGCCGGCCAGGGGGATCGGGCGGTAGTCCATCGCAAGCAGGGCCTGGACGAAGCCCATGGGCATGTGCCCGGAGGTGGCATTGAGGAAGAACAGGGCGCGGGTCTCGGATCCGTCGGCCTTCTCATCGGCGAGATCGTCGCAGAAGGACAGCACGCGGTCCCACCGGGGCCGTTCGTCGGGATCGGGACGGCGTCCGAGCACGCTCATACCGAGAGTGGCGTCAATGTTCTCCCCGTCGACGAGGAGATAGGTGGGTGTGGTCATGGTGTCATGCTAACGGGACGTACCCATGCACTCGCCGGGCGAGTTGTGAACCGCATGCTAGCAAGTATTCATGTAAGCGGGGCGGGTTGCCGTACCCGGGGTGGGTGCAGGCTGCAAAAATTAGGTAATCATAAGTGCATGAGACAGACGCAGCAGCCTGCCGATGGCCCGGCGGGCGCCGGTGGGGCCCGGCCGACGACGGCGGTTGCACCCAAGCCCGTACTCGGCTCTCGCGCGGGCGCCCGTGCGGGCGCGGCTGCGGCAGTGCTGACTGCCGCAGCCGCGTTGGCGCAGGGGTGGGCGCTGATCTCCCTCTCCCGCGCCCTGGCCGGCCTGACGGCCGCGGTGGTGCCGGCCGTGGTCGGAGTAGGTGCGGACCAAGTGCCCGGTGCGTGGCGGCATCACCTCGCCGTTGCGGCTGTGGCAGCACTCGTGTGCGCCCTGTGCGAAGCCGCCGTGCACGGCATCGCCCAGATCAGCGCGGCCAGTCAGGAAGGTGTGCTGCGCCGCCAGGTGCTCGCCCACCTGTTCGAGCTGGGACCGGCCCACGCCTCCGCGCGCTCCGGTGCCACCGTCACCCTGCTGACCGACGGCGCCGAACGCGTGGCCGCCTACAGGCAGACCTTCCTCGTGCCCACCATCGCCGCGATCGTCTCACCGCTGCTGGTGCTGGGACTCGTAGGCGCGGTGGTGGACCCGCTCTCGGCGGCGGTGCTGGCCGTCGCCTTCGTAGCCGTCCCCGCGCTGATCATCTTCCTGCACCGGCGGCTGCGCCGCTCCTCGGCCGCCTCACGCGTCCAGCGCATGCGGCTGAGCGCCGAGTACCTCGATGCGATTCAGGGGCTGACCACCCTGGTACTGGCCCGTGCCGCAGCGCGTCGCGCCACTGACCTGGAGGCCTTCGGTGAGGCCAATCGCCGCGCGGTGATGCGACTGCTGGCGGGAAATCAGCTGGTCATCCTCATTACCGACGGCTTGTTCTCCCTGTTCCTGGTCACCGCCTCCGCCGTGCTCGCCCTGGCTCGTCTGGGCTCCGGGGCAATCGGCCTTGATGGCGCCATCGCCCTGGTACTCATCGCCTTCGTCCTGCTGCAGCCCTTGGGGCGGGTAGGCGGATTCTTCTACGTCGGCATGGGTGGCATGGCCAACCAGCGGGCGCTGCGCCGCGTCCTGGCCCGACGCCGGGAGGAGGGCCCCGCAGGTCCGGTGGCTGCTAAGGAGCCGGGTGACACGGCGCTGGTGTCACTGCGCGGTGTCACCGCGGCCTGGCCGGCCCGCCCCGCCGGACCTGGCCGGCCCGGGCACCCCGGTGGTCATCCCGGGCACCCCCGTGCCGGCGATCCGGCAGGCCCGCGTCGGGCTGCGCCCGTGGTCGTGCTACGCGACGTCAACCTGGACGTCGCCCCCGGCGAGCACCTGGCGGTCGCAGGACCCTCCGGCGCCGGCAAGTCCACCCTCATGGCCCTGATCGCGGGAGACCTGTTGCCCGTGGCAGGCTGGGTGCACGTGGCCGGTACCGCCTCCACCGCGTCCACTCAGCACGCCGTGCGCGCCGCCAGCGCAGTGGTCAGCCAGACCACCTGGTTGTTCACCGGCACCATCGCTGACAACCTGCGCCTGGCCGATCCCACCGCCACGGAGGAACGCATGTGGCAGGCACTGGCCGCCGCCAACCTGGCCGATGAGATTCACGCCCTGCCGGAGGGCCTGCACGCCGATGTCGGTGAGCACGGCTCGCGGCTGTCCGGCGGCCAGGCGCAGCGCTTGTCACTGGCCCGCGCCTTCCTTGCCGACCGGCCCCTGCTGCTGCTGGACGAGCCCACCAGCCAGGTGGACCTCGACAGTGAGGCCGCCATCATCGACGCCATTGCCCGCCTGTCCGCGGGCCGCACCGTAATCACCGTCTCCCACCGCGCCGGGGCGCTGTCCGCGTCCGAGCGGGTGGTCACGATCAGCGGGGGTGTCCTGCGATGAATCTGGCACGCGAGCCACGACCGGCCGGTAGCAGCCGCAGTGCGGCACCAGCAGGGCGGTCCACAGGCGCCGCCGACGCCGCCCCCGCCAAGGCGCGCAGGCCCCTGATCCGTTGGCTACTGGAGGTCACCCGCCCGGTCCTGCCGCCGCTGCTGGGCTCGGCCGCCTGCCGGGTGGCGGACCACCTGCTGGGAGTGGCCCTGTTCGCCCTGGCCGCCCACGCCGTCGTGGCTGGAGCCCTCAGTCTCGCCGCCGGAGGCCCCGCCCCGTCCGTCTGGCCGGTGGTGGGCGCCATGGCCGCCATTTCGGTACTGAAGGCGGCGCTTCGCTACGGGGAGCAGTTCCTCGGGCACACGGTTGCCTTCACCTCCCTGGAGCTGCTGCGCGCCGAGCTGTTCCGCGCCCTCGCCCGCCGTGCCCCGCGCGTGATGAGCACCGCCCGTTCCGGTGACCTGCTGGCCCGGTCCACCAAGGATGTGGACCGTGTCGAGGTGTTCTTCGCCCACACCTTCGCTCCCGCCGTCAGCGCCGCAGTTGTGCCCGTGACCGTGCTGGTGGTCATCGGGGTGAAGACCACCTGGGCGGTTGCCGCCGCTGCCGCCGCCACCTTGGCGGCGGCGATCGTGGTGGTCCCGCTCCTCGGGCACCGCGCAGCCACGCGCAGCGCCCGGCACACCGTGGCGGCCCGGGCGGAACTGACCCAGCATGTCACCGACTCCGTGCAGGGTCTGCCCGAGGTGGTCGGCTACGGCCGCGCCGCCGAGCGCCTGGAGCGCACGCGGGACCTGGACGACGCCGTGGCGGCCGCCGCCCGCCCGGCGGCCCTACTGGGGGCACTGCGCCGCGGCGGGGTGCAGCTGCTGGTGCTGGCGGGACCGATTGCCGTGGTTGCGGCCGGAGCTGGCCCGGTGCTGTCCGGGGCGGTGGGGCCCGCAGCGCTGGCAGCCGCGGCGGCGGCCGTTTTGCGCCTGGGCGAGACCGTGCGCGGGGTGGAGGAACTGGCGGGCTCGCTCGCCACCGCGCTCGCGGCCGCCGAGAGGGTGCATCAGGTGGCCACCGCGCCCACTGAGCTGCCCGACGGCGCCTCCGCGCTGCCGGCCGGCCCGCTTGACGTCACCTGGGAGCACGTCGACTACACCTACCCGGGGGCGTCGCGCCCGTCGCTGCGCGGGGTGAGCGGACGCGCCGAGGCGGGGAGGTGGACCTGCCTGGTGGGGGCGTCCGGCTCCGGCAAGACGACGCTGGCGCGGCTGGTGCTGCGCTTCGATGACCCGGCCGGCGGGCGGGTGACCGTGGGCGGGGTGGATGTGCGTGCGGCGGCGGCCGAGAATCTGCGTGCGCGAGTCGCCCTGGTCAGCCAGCAGGCGCACCTGTTCCGCCTGAGCGTGACCGACAACGTGCGCCTGGCCCGCCCGGAAGCCACCCGGGAGCAGGTGGCGGAGGCCTGCCGACTCGCCGGCGTGCACGCCGAGGTGGCGGCCATGCCCGACGGCTACAGCACTTTGCTCGGGGAACGGGGCGCCTCCGTGTCCGGGGGGCAGCGGCAGCGCTTCGCCCTGGCGCGCGCACTGCTCGCCGAGCCCGATGTGCTGGTACTGGACGAGTTCACCAGCCATCTTGACCCCGAGCTGGATGCCCGCGTGCGCGACGCCGTGCGCGCGTGGGCGGCCCGCCGCGGCACCACCGTGGTGGAGGTGACTCACCGGCTGCACCGGATTGAGCAGGCGGACCACGTCATCGTCGTCGACGGCGGGCGCGTGGTGCAGTCCGGCCCCCCGGCGCAGCTGCTGGCGCAGGCCGGCGGGCCGCTCGCCAGGCTGCGTGCCCGGCAGGAGTGAAGGCGCGCGGGCCGTGCCGCTAGACGTCCTCCACGTCGGCGTAGGAAAGCGGATCCTCAATCGGTTCCAGGTGGGCCGATACCCGCAGGCTCGGATCGGCGGCAACCAGCTCGTCGATCAGCGACTCGGTGTAGTCGTGCCCCCGCTTGACGGTCCATGTGCCCGGCACCAGCACGTGCAGGTGGGCGAAGCGGCGGCTGCCGGCCTCCCGCACGCGCACCGCGTGGAAGTCCACAACCCCCTCGCGGCGGCGCTCGTCCAGGACCGCGTTGATGCGCTCCAGCGCCTCCCGGTCCGGGGCCACGTCCATGAGGCCGCCCACCGAGTCGCGGATCAGCTGGAATCCGGTCCACATGATGTTCAGACCCGCCCCCAGGGCGACGACGGCGTCTAGCACGGGGGAGTGGAATACGGCTACGAGCCCCACCCCGGCCAGGACGGCCGCGGAGGTGACCACGTCGGTCAGCAGGTGCTTGGCGTCGGCTACCAGCGCGGCCGAGTGCTCGGCCCGGCCCCGGCGCAGCAGCACCCACGCCACGATCCCGTTCACCAGGGAGGCACCCACCGAGATCACTAGGCCCAGGCTCAGGCGCTCCGGCATGACCGGGGTGATGATGCGCTCAACCGCGGAGAAGATGATGAAGGCGGCGGCCACGAAGATCATGATCCCCTCGCACACCGAGGAGAAGTACTCCGCCTTGGAATGGCCGAACTGGTGGTCGGCGTCGGCCGGGCGGATCGCGATCTTCAGCACGATCACCGCCACTAGCGCGGCCACCAGGTTGACCAGTGACTCGGCCGCGTCGGACAGCAGCCCGACCGAGCCTGTCAGCCACCAGGCCAGCGCCTTCAGGGTGATGGTGGCCAGGGCCGCGCCCACGGAGAGCCAGGCGTAGCCGGACAGGTCCTTGGGCGGGGCGTAGCGCGGAGAGGGCACCCCCAGAGTATGGCCGCAGCGGCCGACCCGGCAAAAGCCGCGTCAGCTCCCGGTCCGCGCGAGGCGACCTGGCGGTCAGCCGGGCTGGTCGACCGGGCGGACCTCGGCGTCGTCGACGGTGACCGAGGGGGCCGGGGCGGCCTGCGGGCCCGGCGTGCCGAACAGGCGTTCCTTGACGGCGTCGGCGACCTTGTCGGTGACGGCCTCACCCTGCTCACGCACGAAGCTGGAGGCGCGCGTGGATGCGGTGGCTACCTTGTCGCGCACGAAGGGCTGGTCCACCAGCCTGGTGGCCGAGGCCTTGATGCGCTCGTACTGCGCCCGGCCCGCGCGCGTCCCGAGGACGTAGCCGGCACCGAGTCCGATGATGAAGGGGAGCTTGCTAGCCATGGGTTCCTCCTGCTCGGGGGTGCCGCCCGGCGCGGCCCCTGCCCGCAACCCTACCGGCATCCACCTGGGGCAAGGCTGGGCGTAGGCCCGGTGAAGGTCGATGCCGGCGCTCCCGCTGAAGCGGGATGATAGGTAAACCTATCTTTGCTATACAGATGAATTAATCCGATTTACCTTCGAAGCATGAGCCTGCAGCACAGCGCCTGCCCATCCCGCGCGCACCGCCTCATCGACCCGGGCGAGCTGGGCGCGGGTTCTGGAGTCGCGGGGCAGGCCACCGACCACTCGGCGCCGGAGGCCTGCCCGACGGCGCTGTGGCTCACCGCCCGCCCGCAGCGGTCCCGGCCTGTGCCCGGCGGCTCCGACACCGCATCGTCTCTGGCTTCACGCCTTAACTGGCTGCGTGCCGGGGTCCTGGGCGCCAACGACGGCATCGTCAGCGTGGCGGGACTGGTAATTGGTGTCGCCGCCGCCGCGCCCACGGACACGGGCGCCATATTGGCCGCCGGGGTGGCCGGGGTGCTGGCCGGCGCCGTATCCATGGCGGCGGGCGAGTACGTGTCTGTATCCACCCAGTCGGACACCGAGCGCGCCTACGTGGCCCGCACCCGCAGCCAGCTGGCCGCCGACCCGGCCTCCGGCGTGGACTCCCTCGCGGCGCACTACCGCGGCAAGGGCCTGACGCAGGAGACCGCGCGGCGAGTGGCCCGGGAGCTGACGGTGTACGACGCCGTGGGGGCGCACCTGGAGGCGGAGCTGGGCCTGCGCGAGGACGACTACACCAACCCCTGGCACGCTGCGCTGTCCAGCGCGGTCGCCTTCGTGATCGGCTCCATGCTGCCGATGCTCGCCATTTTGCTGCTGCCCGTGGGTATCAAGATTCCCCTGACTTTCGCCTCCGTGCTGGTGGGGCTGGCGATTACCGGGGTGGTGTCCGCGCGCCTGGGCGCCGCCCCGATCCGGCCGGCGGTGACTCGCAACGTCCTGGGCGGCGCCATCGCGATGACTGTCACCTGGGGTATCGGCCACCTGATCGGCGTCGCCGTCTGATGCGCGCCGCCGCTCGCGGCGCCGCACGGCTGCTACGCGGTGAACAGCTCCGGCGGCAGGGCGTGTGCCAGCTCGAAGCCGTCCATCCCCGCCGCCACCGGCACGCCGGACTCGGCCAGGGCCTGCGCCTCCGGTGCCAGACCCGCCGGATGGGTCAGTTGCGTGCCGGCGAGCACCTGCTCGGTGGGTGACAGCCGCCGGATCGCCACCGCGGCCACACGATCGGAGTGCTCGCGCGCAGCCTCGCCGTAGATCAGCGGGTCATGCTGGCCGTCGTCGCCGACCAGCAGCCACTTCACCTCCGGCAGGTCAATCATGAGCCGACGCAGCCCGGTGCGCTTGTGCTCGATTCCGCTGCGGAACAGGCCGGTGTTCGTGGGCCCCCAGTCCGTCATCAGCATCGGGCCCTCGGGGAAGCCGTTGCGCTCGAAGAAGGAGCGGTAGGTCGGCACCACGTTCCACGCGCCCGTGGACAGGTAGATCACCGGCGCACCCGGGTGCGCCTGGCGCACCCGCGTGAGCAGTTGCGCCATGCCCGGCACGCTCTCACGGGAGGAGGTGTGCTTGACCAGCTGGTTCCAGGCGGCCACGAACATGCGGGGCACATGTGAGACCATGACGGTGTCGTCGATGTCGCACACGATGCCCAGCCGTGGCCCGGGAGCCACCACGAGCACCCGGGTGGTGACCGCCCGCGTGCCCGCCGCCTCCAGGGTCGCCTCGTGCCAGCCGGAGCTCAGGCCGTGTCCGCGCACGACGACGTCGACATACCCCTCACGGTCCGCGCGGGTGCGCACGCTCACCCCGCCGAGCCTGACAGTGACCGGCAGGTGCGGCACGGGCACGTCAATGAACATGCGCCAGCCGCGCTGCGCCTCAAGCAGGTTCTCGGCCGCCAGCTTGCGGGCCGCCTGCGGCGTCGTGGGCAGCTCCTCGGGGAGTCTTTGGAACAGTGGCCCCTCGCTGGGGGCGTTCGGCGGGCGCATGACCATGCGGGCCAGAACCCGCGCCATGTCCCGTGGCGGGGCGCCGTCCTGGTGCGCAGCCGGTGCCGCCGACCCGTAGCCGGTGTAGGGGATCACCCGCGGCCGCCAGCCGCGGCGCTTGAGCACGGGGATCGAGTCGCGGTGGAACTGGTCCTCGGCGGCGCGGACGAGGTCGGAAAACGGCACGGGGACATCCTATGGGCGATCATCGCGCCCCGGCGGCTCCGGGCGCGGGAGCCGGTGGGGAGTCCTCCCCGTCCCCCGCCCCTCACCGAGGTCGGTAGACGTTACGTGCTGAGTTCGGTCGATATGGCGTCCGGCCACGCGCCACATCACGACTCCTGTGGCCAGCGCCCACCACGTGTAGGACGAGCCCACCACCGTCGCCCAGAAGGGCCAGTCCTGTTCCACGTGATTCTGCTCGGGGAACCACCACTGCATCGCCAGCCCGAACACGGCCGCGCCGGCGGCCGCCACCTGCAGCAGCGCCGCGGAGTCCCATGCCAGGCCCGCCGCAACCAGTCCCATGAGGGCGGGCAGGCACCATACCCAGTGGTGCGACCACGATATTGGGGAGATCAGTAGTCCCAGCGTCATTGCCACCACGGTCTGCAGCACCAGGACGACGCCGTCGGCCGGCGGACCACCGGGGGCGCGCCGGGAGCCTGCGGCAGCGGTTGCGCGCAGGCGATTCAGCCGCACCAGCAGCAACCAGGCCAGGACGACGCCGACCGCGGCCAGTCCCGCCCAGACCGCGTCCCAGGCCGCGGGCGGCAGCCAGCGGGCCACCAGCCCCTTGAGGTTCTGGTTGCCGGAGTAGTCCGTGAGGCCGGCGCGGGAGGAGTCCCACATGGCGGAGAAGAAGAACCGGGCGGACTCATCGGGCGAGGCCGCCCAGCTCAGCGCCGTCACCGCCAGGGCGGAGCCGACCATGGTGGCTGCGGCCCGCCACTCGCGCCGGGCCGCGAGGACCAGTACCGCGATCGCCGGGGTCAGCTTGAATGCCGCCGCCAGTCCGGCGGACACGCCGCGCAGCCGCGAGCTGCTGGGAACCACCAGCAGGTCGAGAGCCACCAGCGCCATGAGCACGGCATTGACCTGCCCGTACTCCATGGTCTTGGGCACCGGCTCCAGTAGCAGCACGGCGGCCAGTGCCAGCCACGGGGCCGCGCCCCGGGTGATGCGGCCAGGTACTCCCAGGGCGTGCAGCACCGCCCAGGCGGTCACTGCGGTAGCAACCGGTGTTGCGGCAACCAGGGCCACCTGGGTCGCCCGGTCCGGCCACCAGGTCAGGGGAGTCATGGCCCAGGCGGCGAAGGGCGGGTAGGTGAAGGGCCACAGCTGCTGATCGGGGTTGGCGTACCAGTCGTACAGGCTGCCGCCGGCGTGCCACTGCGCGACCGCGTGATGGTAGATCCAGGCGTCGAGCTTGAAGGCACCCGCGCCGTCCTTGCCCCAAAGGGTCGGATAGACGGACAGGGCGAGTGCGGCCCAGCCAAGCAGGGCGGTGGCCGGCGATGCGAGCGCGCGTTTGAGGGACTCCACGCCGGCAGTCTATGGGTGGGGGTGGCGCGGGTAATCCGCTTACGCCCCGCCGACGCCGACCGTATCCGTGCCGACTGGCTCCGCGCCGTCGTGCAGGCTGCGGTGGGGGCGGGCTTGCCGCAGCACGCGCAATCCGCACAGGCACATGCCGACGGCGAGCCAGCCCATGGCGGCAACCAGCAGGTAGCCGCCATGGCTGCCGGCTGCATCGACCGCGTAGCCACCGAACATGGAGCCCAGTGAAATGCCGATGTTCATCGCGGTGCCGACCCACGCCAGCCCCTCGGTGAGCTGCGACGGCGCCACCGACACCTGGGTAATCGAGTTACCGGTGGTGACTGTTGGGGCGATCGCCATGCCGGTCAGTGCCATGAGCACCCCCAGCACCACCAGGTTGGGGGCGAGCACAAGGGTCGAGGCCCCCAGGGCCAGCGCCGTCGTGCCCAGCAGGAACTGCTGCCACAACGGCCGGTGCCAGGGGCGCGACCCGTAGACGAGCGCGGCCGTGAACGACCCTACGCCCCAAGCCGCCAGCACCGTCCCGGCGGCCGACTTCATGCCCAGCTCCGTGGCGAAGGCAACAGCGGCGACGTCGTTGGCGCCGAACATGGCACCGGACGCCAGGAACACGGCGATCACGGCCACGACGGCGCCGTGCCGCAGCACTGGCCGCGTCTGGGCGCGGCGCTGATCCCGCACCGGTGCAGCAGGCTCGCCCGGCTCCGTGGCGGGCTTGCGTCCGCCCGGCCGCGGTCCCGGCCGCTGGCTCGCTTCTGCAGCTGTGCTGGCTGGCACGCGCCGATGCGGCGTCGGCTCCGTGGCGCGCTGGCTGAAGAACCACAGGCCACCGCCCACTTGCAGCGCGACGGCGGCGATCCACCCACTAGTGGCCGGCAGCGGCGGGGAGGTGCACAGCACCGTGGCCAGCACCGGACCGATGATGAAGGCGACCTCGTCGAAGGCGGCCTCCAGGGAGAAGGCCGTGTGCACCTGCTCCGGGGTGTCCAGGATGTAAGTCCAGCGCGAGCGCACCAGGGAGCCGAAGGAGCCCGCCAGCAGCCCGGCCAGCGCCGAGAGCACAAGCAGCACCCCGAGCGGGGCGCGCAGCTGCGTGGCCGCTGCCAGCCCGATGAGCGCTGCGGCTGAG
The DNA here is from genome assembly GCF_019325145.1 of Actinomyces sp. 594. Lineage (NCBI taxonomy): Bacteria > Bacillati > Actinomycetota > Actinomycetes > Actinomycetales > Actinomycetaceae > Actinomyces > Actinomyces sp. 594. Next base: position 3,105 of record NZ_PIZC01000040.1, on the reverse strand, counting down.
CCGAGCGTGGCCGGCAGCATGACGCGGGACTGCCCCCGGGCGTCGACGAGCCGGGCCAGTACGGGGGCGCCAACGGCCACGGCGACCACGTTCACGGCGGAGACCGTGCCCGCCGTCGAGTAGCTGCCGTAAAGCTCCTGGATCGCCAGGATGGTGGAGATGCCCACCATGGACATGGGGAAGCGGGCTATCAGGCCCGCGGCCGAGAAGCCGAGAGCACCGGGCCGGCGCAGGATGGTGGCGTAGCTGCTGGACATTCAGTTCTGCTGGTTACGGACGGGCCCACCGGGGCGGGCATGGGCGGTGCGGGCGCGCCGGGGTCAGCGGTTGGCGGCCTCGGAGTTGGAGCGTGAGAGCCGGAAGCCCTTGCCGGACACCTGGCTCCAGCACTCGATCCCGGACTCATTGGAGGTGCAGGCGAAGGAGTCGTTCTTCGCCGACGCGCCATAGTTCAGGGAGGCGCCGGCGGAGGAGAAGGCGAGTCCGCAGCTGCCCTGCGCCTCACCCTCGGTGGTCACGCTCACCGTGAAGGCCTGGTCACTGGAGTTGTTGCAGGAGGCGTCGGCGGGTACGAAGTCGTGCTCATCGACCGTGCAGGAGACCGCGTCCTCGCCCAGTACGCAACTGATGTTCCCCGACGGCGTGGTGAAGGCGCTCATCTCTAGCGCGCCGTCCGGCGCGGGGGCGACCAGGTTCTGGGTGGAGGTTGGGCTGGGGGTCGACGACGGCGTCGAGCCGGCCTGCGCCGGTGCGGTCGCGGGCGCCTGCGTGGCCACGGCCTGGGCCGGTGCGGTAGCGGGGTCGGAGCTGCTGGCGCCGTGGTCAGAGCTCAGGTACCACACGATCAGGGCAACCACGAGCACGAGGGCGATGCCGCCCAGGATCCACAGCCAGAGGTTGCTGCGGCGGGGCTGCGCCTCGACCTCGGGGGTGCCGACGCCGAATACCCCCTGGCTGCCGGCGGCAGCCTGGGTGCCCGTGGCCTGGGGGCCGGCCTGCTGGTAGGCGCTCGGCTGCTGGTAGGCCGTCTGCTGCGGGGGCTGCTGGTAGGCGGCCTGCTGCGGCTGCTGGTAGGCCGTCTGCTGCGGGGGCTGCTGGTAGGCGGCCTGCTGCGGCTGCTGGTAGCCGTAGGCGGCGGTGGGGGCGGTCGGAGTGGCCGCTGCGGCCTGCCTGCCCTCCATGATCGGGCGCCGCTCGGGAGCGGCTGGGCGCGCCACCTCGGCCTGGGAGATGGCCTGCGTGGGCGCCACCGGATCGACGACCTGCCCCTGGCCGCCCAGGCCGCCGGTGGGCAGGGCCTGCGTCAGGCCCGCGGAGTCGTCTGCGGGCAGCTGACCGGTGGCTCCGCCCTGGGCTGGTGCCGAGTCGGCCGCGGCCGCCCGGGCGGCCGCCTGTGCCTGCTCCACGCTGATCGCCTGAGTTGCAGCCGCAGCGTTGCGGCGCGCCAGGGCGGCGTCGACGGCGGGGTCCCCCAAAGCGGCGAGCCACTCCAGCAGCGCCGGGTAGGTGCGGGGATTCTCCGCAATGTAGGGGCGTAGGCCGGGGTAGTTGTTCGCGAGCTCGTGCAGGGTCTTGAGTTCCGCATTGGGGTCACTCGCCCGTGCGACGAGATCGTCCTGAGGCTGAGGCATGCTGGATCCTTTGTAACTGCGTGGGCCCGGTCCGGGCGGGTTTTCGCGGACCGCCGGCGGGTACCGGCAGTTAAGAGCCTACCTGAGAGCACGCTGTAGTGGCCCGGCCGGTATCGTCGGAGCAACGAAAGCCCGTCCCGCCCCGCACCTTTAGGAGACGCCGATGCGTGAGGACACCGAACCGGCCGCAGGATCCGAGCCCGCTGGCCGGACCGGCCCCAGCGCTTCCACGACCCCCGCGCTCGTGGCACCGCAGTCGCCGGCGGAGCCGTCCCCGCAGGCGGCGACGGTGGCCGGCGCGGCGACCGACATCGGCCGCCTGCGCAGCGTCAATGAGGACGGCTACCTGGCGCTCGCCCCCGCCTTCATCGTGGTGGACGGGATGGGCGGTCACGCCTCCGGCCGCGCCGCCGCCCGGGCGGCGCTCAGTGCGCTGGTGCCATTGGCCGGCAGCCGGGTGATTGACCAGGCGCAGGTGGTCGACGCCGTCGTTGCGGCCGGCGAGGCGGTTTCGGCGATTCCCTCCCAGGCCGCCAACCCTCCCGGTGCCACCATCGCCGGAGCTGTGCTCGCCGACCTGCCGGAGGGCCGCACGTGGATCGTGTTCAACATTGGTGACTCGCGCGTCTACCTGCTGCGCGAGGACCTGCTGTCCCAGCTGTCCCACGACCACTCTCAGGTACAGGACCTGGTGGATGCCGGCCAGCTCACGCGCGCGCAGGCGCACCGGGATTCGCGGCGCAACGTGGTCACCCGGGCGCTGGGCGCCGGACTGGACCAGGCCGCCTACCCCGAGGTCCGCCTGGTGCCGGCGCGTCTGGGCGACCGCATCCTGGTGTGCTCGGACGGCCTGAGCGACGAATTGGATGACGGCGAGCTGGCCACTGTGCTCGGTTCTGGGCTGGGGCCGCAGCGCACCGCGGAGATGGCGGTTGCCGCCGCGCTTGAGGCCGGCGGGCATGACAACGTCACTGCGCTCGTGGTGGACCTGCCGGAGCGGGAGACGTCGTGACAGACGCCGTGAAAGACGCCCCGAGCGACACCCCGAGCGACACCGATACCGGGGCCCTGGATGCGGCGCGTCCCGGCGTGCCGGTCGGGGCTGGCGGGCTGACGGACGAGATCGTCAGTGGTCGGTTCGGCACAGCGGTCCTGCGGGCGCCGGTGCCCGCAGGTGTGCGTGAGCAGGTGCTCGCCGCCCTGGGCGGGACGGCGGCTGCTGTCGGCCCGGCCGTGGAGGAGCCCGGAGCCGCCTATGCCGCCACCGCCGACGAGCCGGACGACTCGGGCCGGGGCGAGCCGACCGCGGAGCGCCCCGACGGCACCGGCCTGGTTGAGACCGGGGTGTGGATTGATCCGGATTATGCGCCCGCGCCGCCCCAAACCGGCGTGTGGATGGATACCGCCGACGAGGCCCCAGAGGAAGCGCCCCCGCCTGCCGGGGCCGAGCCCGAGCCCGGCTCCGGCAGGCGCC
>NZ_PIZC01000039.1:36560-51030 GCF_019325145.1 Actinomyces sp. 594 | reverse complement strand
GAGGGCCGGCGGCCTCGCCGCCGGCCCTCGACCGCGGTTTACAGTCCGAGCGTGGAACGGATCTCGTCTCCGGCGCTGGTCATGGTGGACTCGGGCTCCGAACCATCGACGATGTTGGCCTCGGCCATGCCCAGCGGGCCCCAGACGGCGGACATCTCGGGGATGGCTGGCATCGGATCGGCGTTCTCCGCGAAGTCCATGAACTTGACCATGTTGGCGTCGCTCGACTCCAGCTTGCTGGCCAGGTCCTCCTGGACCGGCGGCAGCGGGTTGATCGCGTACATGGCCTCGGCGATGGTGGAGTCCCTGGCGACGTCGGCCACGAAGGTCTGTGCGAAGGCCTTGTTGGCGCCGGCGGCGGCCACGTAGAAGGCATTGACACCGGCGAAGGGACGGGCGTCGTCCATGCCCTCGAAGCCGGGGATCTTGGACAGCTCGAAGTTGATGCCGGCGGTGTTGATGTCGCCCAGTGCCCAGGGGCCGGAAATCAGGTAGGCGGCCTTGCCCTCGGTGAACAGGGAGATGGCGTTGTCACTGGTGACGGAGGTGGTGAGCACGCCCTGCTCGCCCAGCCCGCCGATCTTCTCAGCGGCGGCGATGGAGCCCTCGCCGCCGACGCCGACGTCGGTGGCGTCCAGGGAGCCGTCGCTCTTGGTGCCGAACAGGTAGCCGCCGCCGGAGGTGTACAGCGGCTCCATGTGATAAGCATCGCCGGCCTCGCCCACGGGCAGGGAGAGCACCACGTCGGCGCCGGAGGCCTGTCCGGCCTCGACGAGCTCCTCGATGGTGGCGGGCTCGGTGACGTCGGTGAGGTCCTTGTTGACGAACAGGCCCAGCGTCTCCACGCAGTACGGCACGCCGTAGTACTGCCCGTCGTAGGTCACGGCGTCCAGCGCGACCTGGCTGTAGTTGGACTCGGCGGCGGAGTCGAGGGTAATGGGGGAGATGGCGCCATTCTGGACCAGGTTGCCGATCCAGTCGTGTGCTGCCACGATCATGTCCGGGCCGTTGCCGGCCGAGTTGGCGGCGATGAAGTTGGATTGCAATTCGTCGTTGGCGACTGTTTGCACCGCCACGGTGATGTCCTGTTCGTCGCCCCACTTCTGGGCGATGTCCTTGAGCGCGCCCGCCTTGACCTCGTCGGTCCAGATGACCAGGTCGGCGTTGGCATCGCGCACGACCTGCTCGTCGGTGGACTCCGCGGTCGCCCCGTCCGGGGCGTCCGAGGCCGTGGCCGTGGCCGTGGAGGCGTCGTTGGAGCCACAAGCGGCAGCGGCGGCCAGGGTGGTGGCGATGGCGGTCATAGAGAGGAACGACCGGCGATTGAGGGACACCGTGATTCTCCTTCGAACCTGAATGGAGTTGATGGGATGACGCGCAAAAATGTAACGCACCACTGCAAGTCTTGCAAGACGGAGGGGGAGTCCTGAAAGGTTGTTGCAAAAAAGTGCCCTAAGCAACAGTCTCGGCGGCAGTCCAGACCGTGATTGTGGGTGGAACCACCAGAGCGCCGCTGTCCTGCTCGAGCGGCCCGGAGGACAGCAGGACCTCGGCGTGCTCCGGCAGGATGATCGGCCGCTGCGAGGTGTTGACCAGAACGAGCACGTCCCGGGCCAGCACGGCCAGCACATCACGGGGGCACCAGTCCAGGCCCTTTACGAATGCGAAGGGGGCGCCGGCCAGATGGTGCTCGTGACGCACATACGTGGCGTGACGCACGGTTGCCAGTGGCGAGCCGAACTGAGACCCCTGCGCCGCGGCGCGCTCGCCCACGATTCTAGCCAGCTCCAGAGGATCCGCGGGCTTATCGGCATCCAGCAGCCCGACCTCGTCGCCCTGGCGGAGGTACACGGTGCCGGGCAGCGCCAGCACCAGAGCCTGCAGGGCCAGTGCACGCCGGTACACCTCCTGCGCGGAGGCAGTCTCGAACCAGGCGCGGCCTCCTCCCGGGGTGGCGCCGTGCTCCAGCCAGTAGCCGGGTAGGTACCGCCAGGCTGGGGGAGCGCCGAAGCGGTCGTGCTCGGCAAGCGACTGGGTCAGGGCCCGGGTGAGGGACTCCGGATCCCAGCTTGCGAGCGTGAGGCGGTCGTCGCGCAGGTGGTGCAGCCAGTCGTCCTGCAGGTGATGGCGCAGCGCATCGGGGTAGCTGGCCGACACGTCCGCGCCCAGCGTGCCCTCCGGGACGTACTCGGCCAGCAGGGACTGCATCTGCGAGAAGTACTGGCTCAGGCTCTTCAGGTCCGACTGATCCCACAGATCGGGCGGGATGATAATGCCCAAGTCGACGCCGTCCGCGCCCGCAGCGAGGAAGCTCTCCGCGCGCTCGACCAGGCCCTCGTGGTCCCGCTCCTGGCCCATGACGATCGGATTGTCCTGGCCTGCGATACCGCAAGTGACCGGGCGCAGGGCGCCCGAGATTCGCACGATGACGCGCAGGCCCAGCTCGTGCGCGCGCTGGGCGAGGCTTTGGAATGCCGCCAGGTCAGTGCTCACGTCCAGCTGTGAGGGGCGTAGCAGGATGACGCCGAAGCCCAGGCCGACGACGTGCTCGAAGATGCCGCACACTCCGTCCAGGGCTTCCGCCCCCAGCTCGGGAGACGGGATCTCGTAGACGAGCCTGTCGCGCCACCACTGGCCCGGGCCGGTGTATGCGCGGTGGACGAGCGTCGTCGTGGTGGTCACGGCAACCGGCTCCCTTCCGCCGGGATCTACCCGGTCCTCGGACCTCACCGAACCTGCGCTTGGCCTGGGGCCCGACCCGGTGACGAGACAATCCTGCTAACCCGTTGGGCTACAGCGTGACTCATAGTAACCCGCGGTCAGGGTCGCTGCTGCCACGCGCTGCGATACGTTGGACTCATGTCCATCTCACATCAGCATTCTCCTGCCGTTCCCGCACCCGGGGCGGGCGGCGCTATGGGTGAGGGAACCGGCGACCTGGTCGGCTACGGGGCCGCTGATGTGGCGCGGTTCGTGCCCGAGCCGGCCAAGAACCCCCAGCGCACTCCCTTCGAGCGTGACCGCGCCAGAGTGCTGCACTCCTCTGCGCTGCGGCGGCTGGGAGCAAAGACCCAGGTGCTGGGTCCGTCAGCGGACGACTTCGTGCGTACCCGCCTGACTCACTCCCTGGAGGTGGCGCAGGTGGGACGGGCACTCGGCCAGGCGCTGGGCTGCGATCCCGACGTCGTGGATGCGGCCTGCCTGTCACACGACCTGGGGCACCCACCCTACGGGCACAACGGTGAGCAGGCCCTGAACGTGGTGGCGCAGTCCATCGGCGGCTTCGAGGGCAACGCCCAGACATTCCGCATCCTCACCCGGCTGGAGCCCAAGACCCTGGGTGCGGGCGGGCGGGGCGTGGGCATGAACCTCACCCGCGCCAGCCTGGACGCCGTCGCGAAGTATCCCTGGGCGAAGGGCGAGGGCCCGGGTGGCCCAGACGGCCGGTCCGCGGTCAAGTACTGCTGCTACGCGGAGGATCGGGAGATCTTCGCGTGGATGCGCGCCGGTGCGCCGGCTCACCGGCGCTGCCTGGAGGCGCAGATCATGGACTTCTCCGACGACGTCGGCTACTCGGTCCACGACGTGGAGGACGCCATCGCCCTGTTCAAAATGGATCCTGCCCGGCTCGTCGACGACGACGAGGTAGCCACTGTGATAGAGGCCACCCGCTCCTGGTACGGCGGGGGCGTAAGCGCCGACGCCCTGGGCGCCGCCTGGGAGCGGCTGGCCGCGCAGGCGTTCTGGATCCGCGCCTACACCGGGGCGCTGGCGGATGCGGCGCAGCTGAAGAATCTCACCAGCGAGCTGATCGGGCGCTTCGTATCGGCCGTGGCCGGCGCTACCCGGGAGGTATTCGGAGAGGGGCCCCTGACCCGCTACGACGCCGACCTGGTGATCCCCGAAGAGACCGCAGCCGAGATCCTGGTTCTCAAGGGTGCTGCGGTGCGTTACGTAATGGCGCCCCGCGAGCACGAACCCGTCTACCTGCGCCAGCGCACCGAGCTGTTCGATCTCGCCGACGCCCTGCTTGAAAGCAAGGGCGCCCACCTGGAGCCCGTATTCGCCGCGGCCTGGAAGGAGGCCGACGACGACGCCGGACGGCTCCGGGCCGTCGTGGACCAGATCGCCTCCCTGACTGACACCTCGGCACAGGCCTGGCACGCCCGTCTTTGCGGGCTGCTGTCCGCGGTCTGATAGCGGTACCCGGACAGCGTCCCGGATACGGCACGCCGCACACCGGGTCGGCCGCACCGGAGTCCGCGGCTGCCACTGGGGGACGGGCCCGGCGGCGGGTCGGCTCGGGGCGGCCCGCGCCGCCCGGTACAGCGCGTCGATAGCCGTCAGTCCCCTCCCCTAGGATGGGGTCATGGCGGGTCTGATCAAGCGCGAGGACATCGATGCGGTGCGCGAGCGCGCCAGGATCGAGGACGTCGTCGGCGAGCACGTCACGCTCAAGAGCGGGGGAGTGGGCTCTCTCAAGGGGCTGTGTCCCTTCCATGACGAGCGCACTCCATCTTTCAACGTGCGCCCGCAGCTTGGCCTGTGGCACTGTTTCGGCTGCGGTGAGGGCGGGGACGTGATCGACTTCGTGCAGAAGATCAACCACCTGTCCTTCACGGAGGCGGTGGAGTACCTGGCCGGCCGCGTGGGGGTGCAGCTTCGCTACGAGGAGGGCGGGACCGTCAAGCGCGGCGTCGAGCCCGGCACCCGTCAGCGGCTGCTGGAGGCCAACCGCTTGGCCGAGGCCTGGTTCCAGGAGCAACTGGCCACCCCCGCCGCCCAGGTGGGCCGCGACTTCCTGACCGGACGGGGATTCGACCGCAATGCCGCCGCCCACTTCGGGGTGGGCTACGCCCCGGACGGTTGGGACAACCTTGCCAATATGCTCCGCTCGCACGGTTTCACCGAGCGTGAGCTGGTCGAGTCCGGGCTGTGTGGGCGCGGCAATTCCGGGCGCATCTACGATCGGTTCCGGGACCGGCTGATATGGCCGATTCACGACGTTACCGGCGCGCCGGTCGGCTTCGGCGGGCGGCGGCTGTCAGATGCGGACAAAACCGTCCCCAAATACCTCAACACTCCGGAGACCGCGATCTACCACAAGGGGCAGGTCCTGTACGGGCTGGACCTGGCCAAGAGCGAAATCGCCCGCGCCCACCAGATCGTGGTGGTCGAGGGATACACGGACGTGATGGCCGCGCACCTGTCCGGGGTGCCCACGGCGGTGGCCACCTGCGGCACTGCCTTCGGGCCGGACCACGTGCGCATCGTGCGCCGCCTGCTGGGGGATGCTGCCGATCCCTCCGCCGGGGTTATTGCCGGCAACCGGGCCCGCGGCGGCGAGATCATCTTCACCTTTGACGGCGACGTCGCCGGCCAGAAGGCGGCTCTGCGCGCCTACGGGGAGGACCAGCACTTTGCCGCCCAGACCTTCGTGGCCGTAGAGCCGCGGGGTCTGGACCCCTGCGACCTGCGCATGGAGGAGGGGCCGGACGCCATCCCGCGACTGCTCGGGCGGCGCGTGCCGCTGTTCGAGTTCGTGATCCGCGCCTCCCTGGCAAACCTGAACCTCGACACCGCCGAGGGGCGCGTGCAGGGCCTGCGCTCTGCCGCGCCCGTGGTGGCCGGAATCCGGGACCGGGCATTGAAGCGCGAGTACACGCGCCGATTAGCGGGCTGGCTGGGCCTGCCGGAGTCCGAGGCCGTGGGCGCGGTGCGCGCCAGTGAACGCCGGGGGATGCGGCCGGGTGGTCGGGCCGACGGCGCCGCGGGAGAGTACGGTCCGGGAGACGACTCCCTCACCGCGCCTACCGCCGAGCGGCCCGGACTGCCCCCGGTGACCGACCCGGTGGAGAAACTGGAGCGGCGCGCCTTGGAGGTCATCGTCCAGATGCCGCAGATCGCGGCGCGCGTAGGGGCGGACGACATCAACGCGGTGGCCTTCTCCGTACCGGTGCACCGTGCCGTATTCGAGGCGATCGAGGCCGCCGGTGGCGCCACCGAGGTCGATGGTCTGGTGCAGCAGGCGCAAGCGGCAGGGCTCGCGGCGGCGGAGGCGGTCAAGCGAGCCACCACCCGCTGGCTTGAGCAGGTTCGTGCCGGCGCCATCGGGCCGGTTGCCGCAGCGGTGACTGAGCTCGCCGTCGCACCGCTACCGCTGCCGGCTCCACGCGGCAACCGGGAGTCCGAGCCGGATTCGGAGGCACTCGAGCGCTACGCCGCGGGCATACTGTCCTCCCTGGCGCGCACGGGAATCAATCGGCGGCTGACGCAGCTGCGCTCGCGGCAGCGGCGCATGGATCCGAATGATGCCGGGTACCGGGAGCTGTTTGAGGAGATCGTGGGCCTGGAGAACCGGCGTATGCAGATGGCCCGACAGGGCTGAGCGCTGGAGCCCGCAAGGTGCTGCGCGCAGCAGCTGGGTGACGGGCTCCAGCGCCGCCCGCGGCTGCCGACGCCGCGAGTGATCCGGGACGATCCGGCTCACAGACCGCGTTCGCGCAGCTCCCGCATCGCCTTCGCCCGGTTCTTGCGAGACAGGCGGTCCAGGTAGAGGTGGCCGTCGAGGTGGTCGCACTCGTGCTGGATGCAGCGTCCCATGAGCTCCTCGCCCTCGACCACCACTTTCTTGCCGTCCAGGTCGATGCCCTCGGCACGGGCGTACCAGGCACGCTCGGTCGGGTACCACAGGCCGGGAACAGACAGGCAGCCCTCCTCGCCGTCTTGGAACTCGTCCTCCGAGAGCTCCACGATCTGCGGATTGAGGATGTAGCCGATTTCGCCGTCGATATTCCAGGAGAAGGCGCGCAGGCTAACGCCGATCTGGTTGGCGGCCAGGCCCGCCCGGCCGTCCTCGTCGACGGTCTCCAGCAGGTCCTCCACCAGTGACTTGATGGAATCGTCAATGTCGGTGATCGGGTCGCATACGGTGCGCAGCACTGGGTCGCCGATAATGCGGATGTCGCGATAAGCCATGCGCCCATCTTCGCACGTCCTGTGCCTTGCCCCGCGCGCAGCGGGGCGGGTTCCGCCTGCCACTGCCGCGGCGTCGGCCCGGTGCCTGAGGCCGCCCGCCCCGCGGCTACACGGTCTGCCGCGGTCGTTTGTGGAGGTCTGTCGGGGTGAAGCCGCCGGGGACTCGCGATTTACTCGGCCTGATCGTCTAGCCTGAGGAACGTGACACGCTTCAACAAGGCTGCCGCTCGCCCCGCGGCAGGGCACGGCATTGTCGGGCGCCTGCGGCGTCGGCGTGCCTGCCTGCCGCCGTCCTTGGCAAGCCTGGTACCTGCAGACGGGCGAGTGCTCGGGTCGGTGCCACTGGCCGACGACGGTTCCCGCTGGGCGGTGGCCACGCCCCGTTTTCTGACGCTGCTGGGCCCGGAGGGCGTGCAGGTGCACCGGGGCTGGCACGAGGTGGAGCACGGTCGGTGGGACGCGGACTCCTCGACCTTCACACTGAGCTGGTGTGATGACTCGCCGCCCCTTGTGCTGGTGGTGCCCGCGCAGATCAAGCAGGGGGAGGGGACGGCGTCGGTTGACGTGGCGCCCTTCGCTCGTGCGCTGCGGCAGAGAGTCGAGTCCGCTCTGGTGTACTCGGTCACCGGGAAGTTGCCCAGTGGCCTGCAGGCCACCGTGAGCGTACGCCGGGACAGTGGAGGACGCCTGTATACGGCCTCGAACCTGCCGCCGAGCAGGGCTGAGCGCCTCGACGATGGCGACCGTGCCGCCTTGGAGGAACTCCTACGCCGGGCACGTGACGGTGTGGGCCTTCCCACAGACTGATTTTCTGGCGCGATTAAGCCAATTCGCGAGGCGAGCCCGATTCGACGTCGGTGCCCGCGGCTTGCTAGAGTTCCACCCGCGTCAAACGCGATCCCGCGTAGCTCAATGGCAGAGCATCCGACTGTTAATCGGAGGGTTGTTGGTTCGAGTCCAACCGCGGGAGCCGAGCGTAAGCCTCGCCCTTGAGGGCGGGGCTCTTTTTGTCTTCGTCCACAGCGGCGCCCGCGACTGCGGCGGTTGGCTCTGTGAGGCGCTGGACCCGTTCGGATAGCGCAGTGATCTGGTCGCGTAGGTCTGCGACCTGAGCACGTGTAGCCGCCTCCTGCTCGGCGTTCTCCTCTGTGACTAGGGAGATGATCCAGGAGGCGAGGGTGGCTGTCACCACACCGATCAGTGCTACGCCGCCAATCATGAGGAGTACCGCGGTGGCTCGGCAACGGTTCGGTGAGTGGTTGATGGCGCGTGTCCCGGCGGCGCGGCGGGCGGGGAGTGTGGTGTGGCGATCGTGCTCGAGGGTCGTTCTCGGGCGGATGAGGTCGTATTCGCCGCGTGGGGGACGTTCTCGGGCTGATGAGGTCGTGCTCGGCCGGGCGCAGGGGGTCGTTTTGGGGCTGGCGAGGTCGTTGTCGGGCGTGCGAGGTCGTAGTCGACTACCCGACGCTGGCCGAATACGACCTCATTCGCCCCACACCCTCCACATCGTGGAGGGTCTGGGGCTCACGAGGACGTTTTCGCCGCGTGGGGGACGTTCTCGGGCTGATGAGGTCGTGCTCGGCCGGGCGCAGGGGGTCGTTTGGGGGCTGGCGAGGTCGTATTCGGCCGGGCGCAGCGGGTCGTTTTGGGGCTGACGAGGTCGTCTTCGGCAGACCGGCCCCAGAACACAACCAACACCAACAGCCCCAGCCCAAACCCCCACACCCACAAACACGAAGAGCCGGTTATGGGGGCCCGGCGCTCCGCGTTCGGCGTCCAGCACCGCCAGGGAGCCTACGAAGGACAGTAGCGCCACGCTTCCTGCCGTGTATGCCATGATCTGCCCACGCAGCGCACTAAGTCGTTCGCGGGCTGGGATCCGTGAAATGGCCGCCTGCTGCGTGAGGATGGGAGGGCAGGCAAGCTGGAAAGCCTGCGGGCGGTTTGCCTCGAAGCTAGCATCCCTGTGTGGGCATGAAGATCACCCGTGAGGACGGCATTGAGGAGGAGTACGTACTCCTCCTCGAGGAAGCGCTGCCCAAGCTCGGGCTTCCTCTCAGTAGCAATAGGCTGGACGAGTTCCGTGGCGGTGAGCAGTTCATCGGCGCCGCGGACGTGCTGAGGATGTGCGTCGAGCGCGGCATCGACGTCACCGAAGAAGCGCTGGTGCCCGTCGAGGAGGACGCCATCCTGTTCGCGGACGACCCCTGGGAGACCGCCCGCCACTACTACGCGCAGATCGTCGGCCACATCGCCGTGATCCGCGCCCGCCGCGCCGTCGGCACGACCTGAGACGGACAAGACGTCTCAGTAACCGGTGAGGTCGGCCCGGCGGCTGGCATTGCGCCGTCGGCTCTGGCAGCATGAGACTGCACGCCGCGTGCGTCACGTCGAGCGCCCGGATGATTCGAGAACGTTGGGGAAGACGAATCTCGGAACAACCAGGAGGCGATCCCCGTGAACGGTGCATACACCCGCGGTGTACTTTTCGTGCACTCCGCGCCCCGCGCCCTGTGCCCGCACATTGAATGGGCGGTGGCCGAGGTGCTAGGTAGTCGTGTCCACTTCGAGTGGACCGACCAGCCTGCCGCACCCGGGATGATGCGCGCCGAGACCAGCTGGGTGGGACGTGTCGGTACCGGCGCCCAGCTCACCAGCGCCCTGCGGGGGTGGGCGAATCTCCGCTACGAGGTCACTGAGGAGGCGTCGCCCGGCTACGACGGCGGGCGCTGGTCGCACACCCCCGACCTGGGTATCTTCCACGCCCAGACCGATGTGCACGGCAACGTGGTAATCCCCGAGGACCGGGTGCGGGCAGCGCTGGCCCATTCCGACCAGCCCGCGGTCATGCGTCGCCAGCTGGATCTGGCCCTCGGACAGGCCTGGGACGACGAGCTCGAACCCTTCCGCTACGCCGGCGCCGGGGCGCCCGTGCGCTGGCTGCACCGAGTCGGCTGACTCATCGCCCGCCCGGCGCCTCGCCGCAGGTGCCCACAGCCGTATCTACCGGCCTCGACACGTAAGTTCAGCCGAACTCGGTGAAGGGGCGGCGGGGATGCGGGTGAAGGCAAGCGCCACGTTGTGTCCGCCGAAGCCGAACGACGTGCTCACAGCCGCTTCCAGCCCGGGGGCGTCTCGCCCGGTCGGCCCCACCACGTCCAGGCCGAGTTCGGCAATGGCCGGGTCGACGCCGCCGGGCAGCAGCGTCGGCGGCAGCCACCGCTCCTGTAGCGCCATAATCGTCAGCACGGCCTCCAGGCCGCCGGCTCCCCCGAGCAGATGCCCAGTCAGAGACTTCGTGGCAGACACGCCTGCGGCCGGCACGCTGCGCGCGAGCACCGCAGCCTCCACTGCGTCACCGGCGGGGGTGGAAGTGGCGTGGGCGTTGACGTGCCCGACCTGCTCGGCCCGCAGGCCGCCGCGGCGCAGTGCCTCCCGCAGCGCCCGCTCCTGCTGCTCGCCGGAGGGCTGTGGGCGCACCGGATCGTAACCGTCGGCAGTCACGGCGGCGCCCGCAAGGCGGGCCAGGGGCTGGGCGCCGCGGGCCGCGGCATGCTCGGCGGCCTCCAGAACCAGCACGCCGGCACCCTCCCCGAGCACGAATCCGTCGCGGTCCGGCGCGAAGGGCCTGGATGCGGTGGCGGGATCGTGGTTGCGGACGGACAGTGCCCGCATGGCGGCGAAGGCCGCCACCACCATCGGGTGCAGGGCTGCGTCCGTGCCACCTGCTAGGACCACATCGGCCCTGCCCAGGGCGATCAGGTCGGCACCGTAGGCAATCGCCTCCGCCCCGGAGGCGCATGCCGACACGGGTGCGTGCACACCGGCCCGCGCACCCAGCTCCAGGCCCACCGCTGCGGCTGGCGCATTGGGCATAAGTGCGGGAATCGCCGTCGGCGCCACCCGCCTGGGGCCGTGCTCGCGCAAGGCATCCCAGGCCTGCATTACCGAAAGCACCGGCCCTATCCCGGGGGAGAGGGAGACTGCCAGCCGCTGGGCGTCCACCTGCGGAGAGCCCGCTTGCGCCCACGCCTCCTGGGCTGCCACCAGCGCGCACTGGCTGGAGCGGTCCAGGCGTCGCCGCTGCCTGGCGGTGAGCGTCTCGCCGGGCTCAACGGCGAGCGGCGCACCGATCTGCACCGGCAGCTCGCCCGCCCAATCGGTAGCCAGTGCGCGTACTGCCGGGTGGCCGGCACGCAGCGCCCGCCAGGTGCCGGGTACATCGCCGGCCAGCGGGTTAGTGCTTCCCAGGCCCGTGACGACGATGCTGCGGGAGGTCAGTGCCCCGGGCCCGGATGCGGGTGGTGGCAGTGGCATCCCGCTCAGGCCCGCCGCTTGCTGACCAGTTCCACCAGGGCCTCTACGGTCGGGAGGGTGGGGATGAGGGAGTCGTCCAGGGCGATCCCGAAGCGCTCCTCCACCTGGGTGGCGATCGTCAGCAAGCCCAGGGAATCGATGTCCAGGTCGTCGGCGAAGCGGGATGCCGGGGTGACCAGAGAGGTATCGACGCCGGCCTCCTCGGCGACAATCTCGGTAACGACGGCGAGGACGTCGGCGGGCGCGTCAGCCATGAGAACTCCTAAACCAGTGATGTGGGTTTGAACTGCGGTTGAGTAGAGCGGGAGGTAGGCGCTACGGGCACGTAGCGGTGCCCTGCATGCGCGGGAAGTCCCGTTATATTGTGGGACTATTGTCCCACATAGGGTGGCTGTTCGTCCTCTCCGGTGGCCAGGCGGCCCACAATGACTGCCAGGTGCAGGACCAGGCCGTCGCGGGCGTCGGTGGCGTCCCAGCCGATCTGCTTGCTGACTCGCCCCAGCCTGTAGCGCACGGTGTTGGCATGGACGAACAGGGTACGTGCGGTCATCTCCAGGCTCCGGCCAAGGGCCAGGTACGTGGCGACGGTCTCCTCGTATAGGTCGCCCATGGCTCGCAGCGGCTCGGTCACCAGAACCTGAATCTGCTCGGCGGCCAGGGGGTCCCCCGCAAGCATCCGCTCGGGCAGCAGGTCGTCTGCGCGTACCGGGTTGGGCGCCTCCGCCCAGCCGGGCAGGGCACGCAGGCCCGCCAGCGCGGAGCGCAGCGAGCGGCCGGCCTGAGCCACGCCTGAAACCACCGGTCCGATGACCACGGCCCCGCCGAGGCTGGAGGCGATGCGGTCGGCCGCGGTGGCCAGGCCCTCCGGGGAGGGCGCGGCCCTGTCCCCAGTCTCCTTTTCCGCCTGGCCGCCGAGCACCACGACCACCGAGTCGCCGTGCACGGACACCAGGCAGTCGCTGACGTGTTGTCGGCATTCATGGCGCAGGCGCGATGCGGCCAGGGCATCGAGCGTCGTGCGGGCGACGATTACAATCACGGGGCCGGTGCCCCTCCAGCCGGCCGCGCTCGCGCGCGTGGCCGCGTCCTCGGAGGAGTCGTGCAGCATGGCGTCCACCGCGACCGACTCCAGGCGGGCGTCCCAGGCGCCGCGTGCCTCCGCCACGCGGGCATACACCTTTGCCGCGGCGAAGCCGACGTCACGGCCGAAGGTCAGGACATGGAAGCGGACCGCATCATGATCGGCAGCCGGCACCGCGTCCGGGGCCTGCTCCTCCACGACGTCTACGACGGTGCGCACCAGCTCCAGGGTCTGCTCCAGCGTGACCGTGCCGGTCAGGGCCACGGGGGCGACGTTGAAGATCTCCGAGGGGGCGGCTGCGTCCGACTGCTCGCCCACCGAGTCGACGAACATGCTCACCCCCAGCCGGGCGACCGTCTGGATCTGCGCCCGGGATGTGGCCGGCAGCGTGTTGTACCACGGGTGCGCCGCACTGATGCGGTCCAGGGAGTGCTCGATGAGGGTATTCTGCGCCTGCCGCAGAGCGGTGACCGACGGGGCGCTGAGCTGGTCCATGTGCTGATGCTAGCGAGCCGACGCCGGGAAGCGAACCGCCGTACCTCGACGGCAGCCTCTAACGGGTGTCAATCGCGTGGTTATTCCATGACCCTCGGTAGGGTCGGGCCGGGGGAGGCGCCGTCGACTCCACTACCGGCCCGGCTCGACGACGGCCCGCGCATCGCGGCACGGAGTTAGGGAAACCCATGGCTTCACCAGCAACCCGCACCGAGGAGGACCTGCTCGGTACCCGCCAGGTTCCCCTGGACGTGTACTGGGGGATTCACACCCTGCGCGCCACCGAGAACTTCCGCATCTCCAAGGAGACCGTTGGCGACCAGGAGGAGTTCGTGCGGGGCATGGTGGAGGTAAAGAAGGCCTCCGCCCTGACCAACAAGGAGCTGGGCACCATAAGTCCGCAGATCGCCGATGCGATCACCTGGGCGTGTGACCAGGTGCTGGTGGAGGGGCGCTGCCTGGACCAGTTCCCCATTGATGTATTCCAGGGCGGTGCGGGTACCAGCGTCAACATGAATACCAACGAGGTGATCGCCAACCTGGCCCTGGAGCACCTGGGCTACGCCAAGGGCCGCTACGACATCGTCAACCCCAATGACCACGTCAACAAGTCCCAGTCCACCAATGACGCCTACCCCACGGGGTTCCGCCTGGGGGTCTACCGTGCCGTCAACGGACTGGAGATGGACCTGTGCGACCTGATCGACGCCCTGCTGGCCAAGGGCAAGGAGTTCGCCGACGTGCTCAAGATGGGCCGCACCCAGTTGCAGGACGCGGTACCCATGAGCCTGGGATCGGAGTTCCGCGCCTTCGCGGAGCTACTGGACGAGGAGATCCCCCGGCTGATGAACAACTCGGCGCTGCTGCTGGAGGTCAACCTGGGGGCGACGGCGATCGGCACCGGCCTGAACACTCCACCCGGATACCGCCAGGCGGTGGTACGCCACCTGCGTGAGGTGACCGGGCTGAGGGTTACCGGTGCCCACAACCTGCTGGAGGCCACCGGTGACACCGGCGCCTACGTCTCCATGCACGCCGCCATCAAGCGCCTGGCCGTGAAGCTGTCCAAGATCTGCAATGACCTGCGGCTGCTGTCCTCCGGGCCGCGTGCGGGCCTGGCCGAGATCCGGCTCCCGGAGCGGCAGGCCGGCTCCTCGATCATGCCCGCGAAGGTCAACCCGGTTATCCCCGAGGTGGTTAACCAGGTTTGCTTCAAGGTGATCGGCAACGACCTGACGGTGACGATGGCGGCCGAGGCCGGGCAGCTGCAGCTTAACGTCATGGAGCCCGTGATCGCCCAGGCGTGCTTCGAGTCGATCCGGCTGCTGCGTCACGCCCTGGTGACGCTCAGGGAGCTGTGCGTGGTAGGTATTGAGGCCAATGCGGAGGTGTGCCGCCGTAACGTCATGAACTCCATCGGCATAGTCACCTACTTGAACGAGGTGATTGGTCACCGCAACGGTGACCTGGTGGGACGTGAGTGCGCCCGGAGCGGGCGCAACGTCCGCGAGGTGGTGCTGGAGATGGGGCTGCTGGACGAGGCTACGCTGGATGAGCTGCTCAGCCCGGAGAACCTGATGCGCCCGCGCTACCGGGACG
>NZ_PIZC01000039.1:28102-36233 GCF_019325145.1 Actinomyces sp. 594 | reverse complement strand
CGGCGTCGGCGGGTTGGCCCGCCGACGCCGCCCCTGCGTCCTGGCGATGGGAGCGCTCAGGACTCCCCGCCCTGGGAACCAGACCGGCCGGCGGCGGGGTCCCGAAGCTGGTAGCGGGCGATGGCCTGGGATAGCACGGAGCGGTCCATCCGCCCCTGTGCCACCAGCGCCTGGAGCGTCTTGACCACCACTGACTCGGCATCGATCAGGTAGTGGCGGCGGGCGGCTGCGCGCGTGTCGGAGAAGCCGAAGCCGTCGGCGCCCAGGGTGTGGAAGTCCCCGGGAACCCAGGCGCGGATCTGGTCAGGCACCAGGTGGTCGAAGTCGCTGGTGGCGATGAATGGACCGGAGGCCTCACCCAGCTTGGCGGTCAGGTAGGGCACGCGGGCCGGCTCATCCGGGTGCAGGAGGTTGTGCTGCTCAGCCTCCAGGGCCTCGCGGCGCAGCTCGTTCCAGCTGGTCACCGACCACACGCCGGCGCGCACTCCCCAGTCCTCGGCCAGAAGGCGGCGAGCCTCCTGCACCCAGGGAACTGCCACGCCCGAGGCGAGCAGCTGCACCTCGGGCCCGTCGCCCTCGGGCGGCACGTCGAGGCGGTGAATGCCCCGGAGAATCCCCTCGACGTCAGCGTCTGCGGGCTCGGCCGGCTGGTGGATCGGCTCGTTGTACACCGTCAGGTAGTACATGACGTCCCGGTTGCGGCCGGAATCCGGCCCATACCAGCGCTCAAGCGCGTCGCGCACGATGTGCCGGATCTCGTAGGCGTAGGCCGGATCGTAGGTGACCACCGCCTCGTTGGTGGCAGCCAGCAGGGGGGAGTGCCCGTCCATGTGCTGGGTGCCCTCACCGGTAAGGGTGGTGCGGCCTGCGGTGGCGCCGATGATGAAGCCGCGCGTGAGCTGGTCGCCGGCCGCCCAGAACTGGTCGCCGGTGCGCTGGAAGCCGAACATCGAGTAGAAGATGTAAACGGGGATCATCGGCTCCCCGTGGGTGGAGTAGCTGGTGCCGGCCACCTGGAACAGCGCGGCCGAGCCAGCCTCGTTGATGCCGGTGTGCATGATCTGCCCGGAGGTCGACTCCCGGTAGGACAGCATCATCTCCGCGTCCACCGGCGTGTAGTTCTGGCCCTGGGTGTTGAAGATCTTGCGGGTGGGGAACAGCGACTCCAGCCCGAATGTGCGGGACTCGTCCGGCACGATCGGCACGATGCGCCGTCCGATGTGCTCGTCCTTGATCAGCTCCTTGAGCAGCCGCACGAAGGCCATGGTGCTGGCGACCTGCTGCTTTCCGGAGCCGCCCTTGAGGATCTCGTAGGGGGCGTCACCGGGCAGCTGCAGCTGCGCGCCGGGGTCACGGCGCTCGGGCAGGAAGCCCCCCAGGCGGCGGCGCCGCTCAAGCATGTAGGCCAGCGCCGGGTCGTCCGGCTCGGGGCGGTAGTAGGGAGGCAGCTTCGGATTCGCCTCGAGCTCGGCGTCGCTGATCGGGATGTGCAGGCGGTCGCGCAGCCCCTTGAGGTCCTCCAGGCCCAGCTTCTTCACCTGGTGGGTGGCGTTGCGGCCGGCGAAGTGGGAGCCCAACAGGTAGCCCTTGACCGTCTGCGCCAGGATGACGGTGGGCTGGCCCTTGTGCTCGGTGGCCGCCTTGTAGGCGGCGTACATCTTGTGGTAGTCGTTGCCGCCGCGTTGGAGGGCCCAGATCTCCTCATCCGTCCAGTTCTCCACCAGCTTGGCCGTGCGCGGGTCGCGACCGAAGAAGTGCTCGCGCACGTAGGCGCCGTCGTTGGCCTTGAAGGTCTGGTAGTCGCCGTCGAGCGTCTCCATCATCAGGTGCTCCAGGGCGTGGTCCTTGTCCGCCGCGAGCAGCCGGTCCCAGCCGCGCCCCCAGATCACCTTGATGACGTTCCAGCCCGCACCCTTGAAGCAGGCCTCCAGCTCCTGAATGATCTTGCCGTTGCCGCGCACCGGCCCGTCGAGCCGCTGGAGGTTGCAGTTGACCACGAAGGTGAGGTTGTCCAGCTGCTGGGAGGCGGCCAGCTGCAGCATGCCGCGGGACTCCGGCTCGTCCATCTCCCCGTCGCCCAGGAAGGCCCAGGTGTGCTGGGCGGAGGTGTCCTTGATGCCGGCGCCCTGCAGGTAGCGGTCGAACCAGGCCTGGTAGATGGCCTCCGCCGGCCCCAGCCCCATCGAGACGGTGGGGTACTCCCAGAAGTCCTCCATGCGCCGCGGGTGCGGGTAGGAGGGCAGGCCCCGCCCGCCGGCCGGCCGGGAGACCTCCTGCCGGAACCCGTCCAGGTCCGCCTCGGTCAGCCGGCCCTCCAGGAAGGCGCGGGCATAGTTACCGGGGGAGGCATGCCCCTGGAAGAAGACGTGGTCGCCTCCGCCGGGGTGGTCCTTGCCGCGGAAGAAGTGGTTGAAGCCGACCTCGTAGAGGGTGGCGGTGGAGGCATAGGAGGAGATGTGCCCGCCGACGCTGATGCCGGGCCGCTGTGCCCGGGTAACCATCACGGCGGCGTTCCACCGCAGCCAACGGCGGTATGTGCGCTCAACGTCCTCGTCGCCGGGGTAGTAGGGCTCGTCAACGACGTCGATGGTGTTGACGTAGGGCGTGGTGGTCTGTGCCGGCACGGTCACGTTCTTGCGGCGCGCCTCGGCGAGCAGGTTCAGCAGGATGAAGCGGGCCCGGGGTCCGCCCTTGTCCGCGATGAGGGCGTCGAGGGAGTCACGCCACTCGCCGGTCTCGTCCGGATCATTGTCCGCGACCTTGTGCAGCAGGCCGTCGATTAGTGGAGTGAAGTCGTTGGTAGGGCTCACGGAGATCCTCTTTCTTCGTGTCCGGGCGGCTTAGACGGGGCGCGGCAGGCGGTGTGCCGAGGGCATCGCCCGCCGCGCCGGTCGCGTGCGCTACTAGCACTCCTAATCTAGGAGGCGGAGGCGCTCCGACGCACCCAAAATCGGGAATAAAGTCCCAGAGCAGATGTGGCCTCGAGCACGTTGTGGCGTGTATTACAGGCGGCGGCTCTGAAGGATCCCGCGGGCGGGCGTCGTGCTCTCGGGCGTGTTCGCTTGCGTCCGGCGGGTCTGGTGCGGTGGGCTAGTGCAGTAGCTAGAACCGAGTGCCGCGAAGGCGGCCGACGCACGGGCCAAGCGGCCCCGGCATGAAACGGAGAGAACAGCAGTGGCGAGTACAGCGGCCGGAGCCTTCGGCTTCGCCCCCGGTCTGATCATCCAGGAATTCGGATACGACGACGACGTCGACGAGGCCCTACGACAGGCCGCCGAGGCCCAGACCGGCACCGAGCTCGTGGACGAGGACTTCGAGGACGTTGCGGACTCCGCAATCATCTGGTGGCGCGACGACGACGGTGACATCGACGACCTGACCGACCTGCTGGTTGACGCCCAGGCCAACCTCGACGGTGACGGCCTGGTGTGGGTTCTGACCCCCAAGGCGCGCACCACCGGGGCGGTTGACGCCACCGAGATCGAGGAGGCGGCGCGAACAGCCGGCATGCACGCGACCTCCGCGGCCTCAATGGGGGAGCGCTGGAGCGGTATCCGCGTCTCCAGCCGCAGGCACTGAGCGGGCATTGAGCAGGCACTGGGCGGGCGCTGAGCGGGACGGCGTGCCGGGAGACGACGTCGGCTGGGGCACTGTGCCTCGCTGCTCCCCGTAGGGCGACCCGCCGGTCCCCGTTGCCGTGGACGGCCGTCGACGGCGCTAGAATGTCCCGCGCCGCCGCTTTCACCAGTGGCGGGCACGGACCTGTAGCTCAGTTGGTAGAGCAACGCGTTTACACCGCGTAGGTCGTCGGTTCGAGCCCGGCCGGGTCCACCCATCGCCCTCGGGCGCCGCTGACCCCAGGCGGCCAGTCTCATGCGCAGCACCGAGAGGAGTGCCGTGGCTAGTACCCGACGCAGGCGCCGCTGGCAGCGGGCGCCGTCGCCGGGATTCTGGCTGCGGGGGAGGGGCGCGGTTTGGGCCGCGTGCCGGAGGCGGAGCTCATGGCCCGCTACGCAGTGGGCGGCCGCGGCTACACCGGTCCGCTCGTGCTTGAGGCGGCGAGCCGCTCCACCTGGGAGAATGTCGCCGCAGTCATCCCCCTGATCGAGCACTGCTCCCGCATCGTCATCGTCTCCGACTCCGTGCATGCACTCAAGGCCAGGCTCTTCCTGCACCAGCAGCGCCCCGATCTGGCTGCCCGGCTGGCCCGAGCGGATGATTACCGGCCGGGCGAGCGCCTGCTGCACAAGCCCGGAACCGCCCTGGCGGGAATGATTGACCTGGGTCTGTCGGTATGGGGGCCGGGTTGGGCGCGTGACTCAGCCACCGGCATGGCGGGGCTGCGGCGTGTGCTGGCGTGCGGTCAAGCCAGGGTGCTCATGAAGCGGCCCAGGCGCTTCAAGCCCTCGGTGATCTCCTCCCGGGAGGCCGCGTACGACAAGCGCACGTGCGACTCGGCGGTGCGCACCCCGAAGTCGCGCCCCGGCGTCAGCGCCACATGCGCCTCATCGAGCGCCCGCATGCAGAAGTCCCACGAGGACAGCCCCGTATCGGAGACGTCGAAGTAAATGTAGAAAGCACCGTCGGGCTCCACCGGAATGTTCAGGCCCAGTCGGCGCAGCTGTCCGAGCGCCAGGTGACGCCGCTCCACCAGCTCGCGCCGACGTTGCTCGCACACTGCCAGCGACTGGGGCGTGAACGCCTCCAGGGCGGCGATCTGGGCCGGCGTCGAGGCGCACAGGAAGTAGTTGACCGCCAGGTTGCGCGCCGGCTCGACCAGCGACTCGGGCAGCACCACCCAGCCCAGCCGCCATCCCGTCATCCCGAAGAACTTCGAGAAGCTGGAGATCACGATCGCCTCCGGGTCCAGTGCCAGCACCGTGCGCGCCGGACGTCCCTGCGCATCCGGATCCGCCAGACCCAGGTAGATCTCATCCACGATCCGCCACGCGCCCGCGGCACGCGCCGCGCGGCAGATCCGGTCCAGCTCGGCATAGGGAATGGAGGTGCCCGTGGGGTTCGACGGCGTGGCCATCATGACGGCGTTGGTGTATGGGGTCCACGCCGTCTCCATGGCGTCCAGCTCCAGCTGGTACCGGGACTCGGCAAGCGTGGGGGCCAGTACGATGCGTCCCCCGAAGGAGGCCACGAGCTCACGGTTGCACGGGTAGCAGGGGTCGGCGATCACCACGTCGTCGCCCGGCTCGGTGGTCAGGGCAGCGGCCAGCAGCAGCGCCGCGGAGGCCCCCGAGGTCACCAGGACTCGCTCCGGATCGACCTGCACGTCATGGTGCTCGCGGTAGAAGCGGGAGATCGCCTCTCGTAGCTGTGGCAGCCCCGCTGCTGCCGTGTAGGGCAGTTCCTGGTGGGCCACGCGGGCCAGGGCGTCGCACACCGCCGGCGGGGCGCCGAAGTCGGGCTCGCCCAGACTGAGCTTTGCGACCGAGTACCCGCGGGCCTCGATCTCGCGGGCGCGTGCTCCGATGCTCATTGCGTGGAACGGCGGAGCTGTGACGGCGCGCTGCGCGAGCTTCATGATTCCCTTCCGGAAGACGTGCGCACCGAGCGGCTGCGCGAGACGAATGCATCAGGGTAGTAAGGTTAGGTCCGCCTGCCGAGCGACGCACAGGGTGTGGGATGGGAATTTCGCCACCACGCTGACTGATAGTCTCTACTGCGTCGGTCGCCCGACCGGCGCCAGGGCAGGCGCCCGCGCCCGCGGACACGCCTGCGCGCCCCCTTAGCTCAGTGGTTAGAGCAGCGAGCTTATACCTCGTCCGTGCCTGATAAGCACATGGTCCTGGGTTCGAATCCCAGAGGGGGTACTGGAACGTAGCGGAGCACCGACTGGCCCCTGTGGTGGAACGGTAGACACGGCGACCTTAAAAGTCGCTGCCTGCGGGCGTGCGGGTTCGAGACCCGCCAGGGGCACCATCACCGCTACCCTGGCCCTATGACGCAGCCGCAGCCCAACGCCGACGCACTCGCCGACCACCAGGCGCTGACAGTGGGGGAGGTGGAGGCCATGCTGCGCCGCGCCGCGCCTCCCGAACTCGCTGAGGACTGGGACTCAAACCGGCTGATCTGCGGCGATCCGGAGGAACCCGTCAGCAGCGTCCTGCTGGCTGTGGACCCCGTGGCCGCCGTCGTCGACGAGGCCATAGAGCAGGGCGTGGACATGGTCATCACGCATCACCCTCTCTATCTGCGCGGCACCGACCACGTTGCGGCCACAGACCCCAAGGGGAGGGTGGTGCACCGGCATATCCGTGCCGGTATCGCCCTGGCCAACGCCCACACGTCGCTCGACGCCGCCCACGGAGGCGTGGCTGCCGCGCTCGCCGCCGGCGTCGGCCTGCAACAGGCCCGCCCCCTGCAGCCCAGCCCCGCCGACCCCGCGCAGGGAATCGGCCGCGTGGGAGTACTAGCGGCTCCCACCCGCCTGCGGGACTTAGCCGCCGCCGTCGCCGCGGCCCTACCGGACTCCGTGCCCGGGCTCCTGGTTGGCGGTGACCCGGACGCCGTCGTAGAGACCATGGCCGTATCGGGTGGCGCCGGGGACTCGCTGCTGGAGGCGGCGCGTGCCGCCGACGTCGACGTCTTCCTCACCGCCGACCTGCGCCACCACCCGGCTAGCGAGCACCTCGAGGCCGGTCGGCCCTACCTGCTGTGCGGCACGCACTGGGCCACCGAGTGGGTTGGGCTGCCACCGCTGGCAGCCAGGCTGGAGTCCGCGGCGGCGGCCCGTGGGCATAGACTTTCGACGCACGTATCGCAGATCGTCACCGATCCGTGGACGCTGCGCCTAAGCACCGGGGCCTGAACCGGCCCCGTAGGGCACGCCCGCGGCCGAGACCACGCCCACCGGGGGCACGGAGCAGGCCGCAGGGGGTGCGCCGCCACTCAACAACTCGATACCCACCCCGAATATCCAGCGGAGGATCAAGCCGTGACCAGCGCCCCCCTCAGCCAGCAGCGACTGCTCATTGATTTGCAGAGACTCGACTCGCAGCTCGCGCGCCTCACACACGAGCGCAAGCACCTGCCGGTGCTGGAACGCATCGACGCCACGGTACAGCGCCTGAAGGCCAACCGGCGGCGCGCCGTTGTGGCCGCCGCTGCCCTGCAGGAGGCTCAGGCCAACGCCAAGACGCGTGAGGATGAGGTCAACCAGGTCCTCCGGCGCGCCCAAGTGCTGCGCGAGCGGCTCTCCTCCGGTCAGGCGGCAGCCCGTGACCTACCCGCGATTCAGTCCGAGATCGACCAGCTCGGCCGGCGGCAGGCGGTTCTGGAGGAGGCCCAGATCGCGGCTATGGAAGCGCTTGAGGCCGCTCAGGCGGAAGCTGGCTCCGCCGCCGAGGAGGAGCAGGAGATACGTGCCGGAGGGCGGGAACTGACAGCCGCCAGGGATGCCGACTTCGCCCGCCTGGATACCGAGATAGCCGACGCACGCACTAAGCGGTCCGAGCTGGCCGCGGTGATCGACGACGCTCTGCTCTCCGAGTATGAGGCGGTGCGGCAGCGAACCGGTGGGCTCGGGGCAGTAGCCCTATACGGGCGCCGGGTTGAGGGCGGCAGCGTTGAGATCAGCCCCCAGGAGCACGCCCGCATCGCCGCCGCGCCGCAGGACCAGGTCATCCACGCCGAGGACAACGACGTAATAGTGGTCCGCATGGAGGGCTGACGGGCGTGACGCGTCACCCCGCCTGCGGGCGGCGGCTGCTCCCGGCGCATGCAGGCGGCCGGTGCTCCTGCCAACCAGTGATCATCTAGAATCACCCTCGCGGACGAGCCGACCGGGCGGCCGCGGTACCGTCGGAGCGTCGGCGGATCGAGGAACGTCCGGGCTCCACAGAGCAGGGCGGTGGCTAACAGCCACCCGGGGTGACCCGCGGGACAGTGCCACAGAGAACAGACCGCCGACTACGGTCGGTAAGGGTGAAACGGTGGGGTAAGAGCCCACCAGCGTGACGGGTGACCGCCACGGCTAGGTAAACCCCGCTCGGAGCAAGACCGCGCAGCAGGTGCCCGCTGAAAAGCGGAAAGGGTTGCTCGCCCGAGCCTGCGGGTAGGTCGCGTGAGGCCACCGGCAACGGTGGTCCAAGATGGATGGTCGCCACTGCCGCACCGG
>NZ_PIZC01000039.1:2052-27778 GCF_019325145.1 Actinomyces sp. 594 | reverse complement strand
CGGCCCCACCCGGTAGGGGTGGGGCCGCCGCGGTTAATGGATGTCGGCAACCCGTAGGGGGAAGCTGACGGAGTTGGCGAGCGACTGGGCGCGGCTCAGAAGGACTTGGCCTGCATGTAGTACTCGTCCGTGCCGTAGAAGCCCTTGACGGCGAAGCGCGCCTCCTCAGACTCCGCGTCTTCCTCGCTGATCAGGAACGTGAAGTACCCTTCCGCCTTGCCGCCGCTACGGGGCATGTCCTGGGTCCTGAACTCCTTGGAGCTGTACAGGTACTCCGCCTCGGTGGTGTTCCCATCCACAACGAAGTCCACGGAGAGCCACCCGGAGCTCATCTGGCCCTTGCCCCTGTAGACGACCGACACGGGAACGCGCATGTACACCGAACCGCTCGGCGGCTCCTCCCAGGCGTAGGAGCGTCCGGAGTCCGTGAGCTCCTTCTTCAGCGAGGCGTTGGCATTCCACTCGACTGACCCGATCTCTACCTCAATTGTTGCGTCAGGGTCATCGGAGTACTCCGACGCCTTGAAAGTGATCATCTGCTCCTGGGGGTCTCCCGGGTTGTCCAGCGTGGTGCCGCGCTCGTCCTCAGACGGCTCGTCCTGCTGATCACCGCCGGAGCTGCCGCCGGAGGAGTTGCCCGAGGTGCCGTTGTCATTGCTGGATGATGAGGTGGTCGTTGACGATGAGCGGTTGTCAGAGTCGTCATCACCGCCGGACAGCGCCACGACGATACCGATGACCAGGGCCAGCACCACCACACCGATGATGGTCCAGAACCACCACTGCTTAGTGACTGGCTTCTTCCCTCCGGGCATGCCCGCCTGCGTGACGTCGATCGGCTGCCAGCCAGCGGCCTGCGGGGAAGCTCCCGGCGCCTGCTGCTGGTTGTGGTACGGCGTGGGGGACTGGGCGTAATTCATGTTGGCGGCGTACGGGCTCGCCCCGGCAGCATAGTCACCAGAAGGAGCGGAGGCCGACTGACCAGTGGGGTCAGCTACGGGAGCGGAGGCGCCCGTCGGCACGGCCTGGGTAGGGGCCCAGCCGGCGTCGGGGGCCGAGCCCGCCTGCGGTGCGGAACCAGCGCTGCCGTCCGGGACGGAATCCTCGATCCACAGCTGCCAGCCCTCCGGTGCGGGTCCCCACGCGGGGTCAGGCTGCCAGCCCGGCGGCGGGTTGAAGCCCTCGGGGGGCGCAGGCCAGTTCGGCGGCGGGTTGAAGCGCAATGCCATAGCGAAAAACCTTCCGGGAGAGGGGATTCCTGTTGTCACTCGATGCCCGCTCGCAACGGTCGCGGACACGTCACGAAGATGAATGTACACGTGCAAACACGCTCATGGGGCATCCGTCTCGGCCACGAGGATGGGGAGAACTTCCCCGGTGCCCGGCAACAACGCCCGGTACTGTGACTGCGGGCACCGGACCCGGTCGGATGGAAACGCGCTCAGGGGAGAGTGAGGATGTCCGCGCCGTCCTCGGTAACCACAAGAGTGTGCTCGAACTGGGCCGTGCGGGACCGGTCCTTGGTGACCACGGTCCAGCCGTCATCCCACTGCTCCCACTCCTCGGTCCCGAGTGTGAGCATTGGCTCAATCGTGAACACCATGCCCACTTCCATGACGTCGTCGAACCGGGGAGCGGAGTCGTAGTGGGGAATGATCAGACCGGAGTGGAAGGCCTCGCCGACGCCGTGCCCGGTGTAGTCGCGCACCACGCCGTAGTCGAAGCGCTTGGCGTACTTCTCAATGACCCGGCCGATCACGTTGACCTCCCGGCCCGGCCTGACCGCCTTGATCCCGCGCTCCATGGCGACGCGGGTGCGCTCGATCAGGAGCGCCGTCTCCTCGTCCACTTCCCCCACCGCGAAGGTAGCGTTGGTGTCGCCGTGAACCCCGTCGAGGTAGGCGGTCACGTCCAGGTTGATCAGGTCCCCCTCCCTGAGCACGGTTGAGTCCGGGATGCCGTGGCAGATGACCTCGTTGACGGAGGTGCAGATCGACTTGGGGAAGCCCATGTAGCCCAGGCAGGACGGGTAGGCGTGGTGGTCGCACATGTACTCGTGCGCGATGCGGTCCAGCTCGTCGGTGGTGACTCCCGGCGCAATGGCCTTGGCCGCCTCGGCCAGAGCGCGCGCCGCGATCCGCCCAGCCGCACGGATACGCTCAACCGTCTGCGGGTCCTTCACATCGGGGGCGTTAACCTGCTCGGGCCCGTCGTGGAACATGTACTCGGGGCGGGCAATGGAGGCGGGCACGTGCCGCTCGGGGGTCAGAACACCTTTGATTAGGGTGCCGCGCGGAGCCCGGTCCGCGAGCGCGGGGGTGGCTGTAGTCATGGCGCCAGCATAGGAGCCTGCGCTCCCGGGAGGGGGAGACAGATCTCTCCCCGCCCCGATTCGCGGGGGCCGCTTAAAATCATCCACCGGATCAGACACCACTCAAGTCCCCTTCCGACTGCATACGGAGACTGCATGAGCATCCCCAACGTGCGTGGCGACGCCCCCTATACCCACATTCGTGACGTCGTCGACACCTATCTGCGCCGCCAAGGTCGGCTGCTGGAGCTACAGGCCAATGAGACCTATGCGGCAATCGCCCTGGTTCTGGCCACCATCACCGCCCTGATCTGGGCGAATACGGGCAACAGCTACCACCACTTCTGGCAGACGACGGCCTCTATCGACGTCGGTCCCTTCGGCGTCGGCCTAACCCTGCACGAGTGGGTGGATGAAGGCCTGATGGCGGTCTTCTTCTTCATGGTGGGCCTGGATGTGCGTAGGGAGCTGACGCTGGGTGAGCTGCGGCTGCCGGGGCGCGCACTGCTGCCCACGGCGGCAGCGGTAGGCGGCCTGGTGGTGCCGGCACTGATCTACCTGGCCGTCATGGGCGGATCGGAAGGGGCGCACGCGTGGGGGTCGGTGATCTCCACCGACACCGCCTTCGCCCTGGGAATGCTGGCGCTGATAGGCCCTAGGCGCGCGCCGCGCCTGCGCCTGTTCCTGCTGGCCTTCGCCGTCATCGACGATATTGGCGCGCTGGCGGTGATCGCCATCTTCTACTCCGAGTCGCTCAACTACGTCGCACTTGCCGCTGCGGTAGCCGGCCTGCTCGGGGTGTGGCTGATGGCGCGGCGGGGTGTCTGGCACGTGCCTCCCTACCTGGCGCTCGCCGTGGTCATCTGGTACGCGGTCTACTGCTCCGGCGTGCACGCCACGCTCGCGGGCGTGCTCATCGGCCTGCTCATGCCGGTGTACAACGTGCGCAGCGAGGACGTCGACGCAGCCGGCGAGTTCGCGGCCCTGTACCGGCAGGCGCCCGCGCCCGGAAGCGCACGGATGCTACGGGAGGCCCTGAACTACTCGATGCCGCTTAATCAGCGAGTGGCCTTCGTACTGCCGCCGTATGTCAACTACCTGGTGGTGCCCCTGTTCGCGCTGGCCAATGCCGGGGTGGAGCTGAGTGCAGGCACCATCGGCGCCGCCGTCTCCTCCCGCATCCTGTGGGCCGTCGTCGGCGGCCTGGTGGTGGGCAAGCTGCTGGGGGTCGTCATTGGAGCGGGCCTGGTGGCGTGGCTGGTGCCCGCCTCACGCATGCCGGGCCTGGATCTGCCGCGGATCACGGGCCTGGGCGCCCTGTCGGGGATGGGATTCACCATCTCCCTGCTGGTGGCCAACATCGCCCTGGAGGATGAGGTGCTGCGCGACCAGGCCCGCCTCGGCGTGCTGCTGGCCTCACTGCTCGCACTGGTACTGGCCACCCTCGTCTTCCAGGTGACCAGCCGCATCGCCCCGCTGCCCGAGCCCGCGGGACTCAACCTGTGCCGCCCACCCGAGCCCGAGCACGAACTGACATTCGGCAGCCTGGACGCCCCGCACGTACTGATCAACTACGCCGACATGGACGACGCGGACCGCTGGCGGCTGACCGAGGCGCTCTACGGCCTTAAGCCGCTGATCGACTCCGGGAACGTGCTGCTGATCCTGCGGCACAAGCTCTCCGGCTCCGGGAGCCTCCTGGCTGCGCTCGCACTAGAGGCCGCCTCCGCCAACGATGAGCCCAGTCTCTGGGACTTCCACGACGCCCTGGCCGGACTGCGCGGCGGTATCACCTCCCGCTCCATCACCCGCGCCGCCAGGCAGGTGGGCGTAGACGCCCACGCGATGTGGGAGCGCATCGACTCCGGGGTCGATGAGGCCAAGGTGCTCGCCGATGCCAGCGACGTCGAGGGACTAACCGATGACGCCGGCCCGGTGGTTTACATAGACGGGCGGCGCTTCGAACGCCTCCTGAACCGGTGGACCTTCTCCGAGGAGATCAACCGTCTGCAGCAGGCCGCGGCGGGCGGCACCGAGGCGGCTCGCGACTGAGGCGCCTCGCAGCAGGGGCCGTCGGCCCCGTGCCAGGGGCAGCTCCGCGTGACCCGTGCCCCGGGCAGCTGGCGCTGCCATACGATTGCCGTATGGCGAGGATCTACTTTGTGCGGCATGGCCGCACCGTCCTGAACGAGCAGCGCCGTACCCAGGGAGCCGCCGACTCGCCCCTGACGCCCGAGGGCCGCCGGGGGGCCGAGATCTGCCGCGACTACCTGGCAGACGTGCCCTTCACCCGGGCCTACTTCAGTCCCCAGGGGCGCGTGCAGGAGACCGGCGGGATCCTCCTGCAGGCCCATCCAGGAGTCGTCCCGGTGAACCTCACGGGCCTGCGTGAGTACAACTACGGCGTTTACGACGGTGGACCAGACCCGGTTATGCAAGCCGCCCTGCCGGTGGAGCAGCACCTACCTGGTGTCCTGACCGGGGTACACCCCGGTGCTCCCGGCGGCATCAGCGCCCGCGACTACCTCGCGGACGTAGACGGCGCAATCGCCCGCGTCCTCGCCGACCTGCGCGCCGGCACCGCGGATGCGGGCGGTGAGGAGAGTGTGCTGGTGGTCTCCCACGGCATGACGCTGATGACCATCTTGGCCCGCTGGGTGGGTCCCCGGATCTACGGCATGGCGCCCATGGCCAACTGCGCCGTGACCACAGTGGAGGTCGCTCCCGCCGCCCCTGACGGCGCCCCGCAGCTGCTCGCCTGGGCGGAGGACCCCGGCAATCAGGGCGTTACCTATACCGTCAAGGACTTCAGCGATGCCTTGACCGGGGTTGTGCCCGTGCCGATTGACTGGGAGCACCCGGAGGGCCTGCCTGCGGGGGCGGCCTCGCCCCGCAGGCCGAGGCATGAGACCTTAGCCGGCTAGCCCCCGGGGTCCGGCGCCTCCCGGTCGGGGCGGTTGACAGCCAGCGGGAGCCGGGTGGATCAGGCGGGCGGATCAGGTGGGGCGAGCCGCCCGCTAGGAACGGCTTCGTCGCCGGATTCGACTCACGCCTCGAAGGTCTCTGCCGGACCGGGGAACGAGGCGTAACGCACTGCGGCGTTGTACTCCTGGGCGGCCTGCTGCAATGCCTGGCCGACCTGCCCGAAGCGGCGCACGAAGCGCGGTTTCCACTCGGTCATGCCGGCCATGTCCGTCCACACCAGGACCTGACCGTCGCAGTGGACTCCGGCGCCGATGCCGATCGTAGGCACCGCCAAGGCCTGCGTGATCCGCGCTGCCACAGGCGCTGGCACCATCTCCAGCACGACGGCTACCGCGCCGGCGTCCGCCAGTGCCCGGGCGTCGGCCAGGAGCGCCTCCTGGGCGTCCTGGTCGCGGCCCTGCACACGGAATCCCCCGAGCTTGTTGACCGACTGCGGTGTGAAGCCGAGGTGCCCGACCACCGGGATGCCGGCCTCAGACAGGGCCCGCACGGTCGCCTCCCGGGGGCGGCCGCCTTCGAGCTTGACGGCGTTGGCGCCCACACGCATGAGCCGCACGGCGCTGGCCAGGGCCTGCTCCGGGCCCGCCTCGTAGGTGCCAAAGGGCAGGTCAGCCACCACCAGGGCCCGGGTGGTGGCACTGGCCACCGAGCGCGTGGCCACCACCATTTCATCCAGGGTCACCGGCATGGTTGAGTCGTAGCCGAGCATGACGTTGCCCAGCGAGTCGCCCACGAGCAGCATGTCGGTGCCTGCTGCATCCAGGATGCGCGCGGTGACCGCGTCGTAGGCGGTGAGCATGGTCAGCTTCTCGCCCCGCTGCTTCGCGCCCAGCAGGTGGTGCACACGCACCTTCTTGACCTGTGAGATCTGCTGTCCCGCTGCGACCGGAGTAGCGGCGTCGGTGGTCGCGCGCTCGGCGGGGGAGGCGCCGGCCGCGGTGGCATCTGCGGATGGCTGATCGGAAGCGGAAGTGCTCATGCCCGGAGCCTACTCGCGGATGGGGGCGGACGCCCCTGGGATCCAAGGCGACGCAGCGGGCGGCACTCTTCCTGCCCAGGCGGTCAGCAGCGCCCTAGTTATTGACGGCCACGATAGGCATCTAGGTGTCGTGGTTCGAACTGCTCCCCGTGAGCATCACATGCGAGTCCTTGTTCCAGATGATCGGCGTGTTGGGCCCGTCGTAGCCGTGACTCCGCTGGAACGAGGTGGTCGTATCGGGGTCTTCCGGTTTGAGGGTGTGGTGTCTAAGGGCTGGTTGGGAGTCTGGGGCGGGTATGTGGGTGGACCGAGTGTCTGCTACGCCGGTTGGACGTTAACAACGCTACTTAACGGCCTGCTGTATACCTCCCAGCCCTTCAGCAGGCCGTTAACAGGCGTTGTTAACCCCGAAGTGGCGTAGCAGGCGGCGAAGTGGCGTAGCAGGTGGCCCCGGTTCCAGGCACGGGGGTGGCGGCAGGCAAGTTGGCGTAGCAGGTGGCCCCGCTTCCAGGCACGTGGATGGCGGCAGACAAGTCTGGCGTAGTGAACCGGCACTGCTCACCGTGTACCTCACCCCGCGATGCGCCGGTCTGAAGCATCAAGTTCGCGCTGGTTTCCCGCGCCCGGCCGCGCCCGCCGCACCGGCGTGAAACCCGGGCGACCCAACCAACCGATAGGGTGGCTGAGGAAGCCCGCGGTGGCCGGGCCCGCACACCGCCCGCACCGGTCCACACCGCACGCGCAAGGAGGCAACGCCAGGATTATGGACAAGCAGCAGGAATACGTGCTTCGCGCCATTGAGGAGCGCGATATTCGCTTCATCCGCCTGTGGTTTACCGACGTGCTCGGTCAGCTCAAGTCGGTGGCGATCGCGCCGGCGGAGGTCGAGGGTGCCTTCGAGGAGGGGATCGGCTTCGACGGCTCCGCCATTGAGGGGCTGACCCGCGTATTCGAGTCGGACATGCTGCTGTCCCCGGACCCCTCCACCTTCCAGATGCTGCCGTGGCGGGAGGAGGTCAACAGCGTCGCCCGTATGTTCTGCGACGTGCTCACCCCGGACGGTGAGCCCGCCCGCACTGACCCACGTGCCGTGCTCGAGCGCCAGCTGGCCCGTGTTGCCGACGCCGGCTTCACCTGCTACGTGCATCCCGAGATCGAGTTTTACCTGGTGGACCGCAACAGCGAGGGCCGGATCATCCCCACCGACTACGCCGGCTACTTCGATCACGTGCCCGGCGGCACGGCCCACGAGTTCCGCCGCCACGCCATCCTCATGCTTGAGCAGATGGGCATCTCCGTGGAGTTCTCCCACCACGAGGGCGGCCCCGGCCAGAATGAGATCGATCTGCGCTTCGCCGACGCCCTGTCCATGGCGGACAACATCATGACCTTCCGGGCAGTCGTGCAGGAGGTCGCCCTGCAGGAGGGCTGCCAGGCGACCTTCATGCCCAAGCCCTTCATCGGGCAGCCCGGAAGCGGGATGCACACTCACTTCTCACTGTTCGAGGGGGACCGCAACGCATTTCACGACCCGGCCGGGCAGTACCAGCTGTCCGCCACGGGGCGCGCCTTCATTGCGGGCCTGCTGCACCACGCCACCGAGATCTGCGCGGTGACCAACCAGCACGTCAACTCCTACAAGCGCCTGTGGGGCGGCGACGAGGCCCCCAGCTACGTGTGCTGGGGCCACAACAACCGCTCCGCCCTGGTGCGCGTGCCCATGCACAAGCCCGGCAAGGCCCAGTCCGCCCGCATCGAGTTCCGCGGCATCGACTCCTCCGCCAACCCCTACCTGGCCTTCGCCGTGATCCTCGCAGCCGGCCTGAAGGGTATCGAGGAGGGGTACGAGCTGCCTGCCGAGGCCGAGGACGATGTCTGGGCGCTGTCCGAGCTGGAGCGCAAGTCGCTCGGCATTGGCGCGCTGCCCACCTCGCTCAAGAGCGCCGTGGCCGCCATGGCCGAGTCGGACCTGGTGGCGGACACCCTGGGGGAGGATGCCTTCGAGTTCTTCCGCCGCAACAAGCGCCGCGAGTACCTGGCTTACGACGCCCAGGTGACCGACTTCGAGATCAGCCAGTTCTTCCCGCGCCTGTGATGCCTTCAAATAGTGGAAGCGGGAGTGAGCGCAAGCCCCTGCCGGGGCCCGGGGCGCCGGCAGGCGGCCCCGCCTCCCGCAGACATGACCGCTGGCCCAGTACCCGGGCCCGGCTCCTCTGGGCCGGGTTCACGGAGGTGGAGCGCGCCTACGGCCTTATCACCGACCCGGCGCTAGACCCCTTCCTGCCGGCCGCGCCGACGGTTTCTAGGAAGGGCACGCAGGGGGAACTGCCCGCACTCGACCCTGTGCGCGCCCGCCTTGTCGACGAGCTCGGCAGTACCGCGAATCCCGACCTCGCGGTGCTAGCCCTGGTGCGACTGGCTGAGGCCTGCACGGTCATTGGCGGGGATGCCGCCGGGCAGACTCGGGTGGCCCAGCCCGCACGCATGCTGCGCGCCCTGCTGCGGGCCGATGACTCACACGATGGCGCCGACACCGCCGACACCACCGATACCGCCTCGCCCGCCTTGCGCGGCGGCGACGAGGTTGCCGGTGGACGCGGCCCCTCCGGCTCCTCCCCTGAGGCTCAGCCCGGGTGCTTGCGGACTCACCTGCGCCGCCTGCTGGCGGTGCTGGGCGCCTCCGAGGCTCTCGGCGACTTTCTGATCACGCATCCTGAGCACCTGGAGGCCCTTGCTCCCGAACACGCCTGGGACGCTCCTGGCCAGCCCGCGCCCGGGGCGGCCCTGACCGGTGCCGTGTTAGGCGCGCTCGCCGGGTCTGCCGCGCCGGTACCCGCTGCCGTGGCCGAGCGGGCCACGACCGCGCTGCGTGTGGCCTACCGGGAGCGCCTGCTTGCAGTTGTGGCCGATGACCTGACCTCCGCCACTCCGCTGGCCCACATGCCGGTGGTGGGTCGCCGCATGAGCGAGTTGGCGGATGCGGCGCTGCAGGCGGCACTGGCCCTTGCCCGCGCAGTTGTCGGCCCCGACGCGGACGCGGTGCCCATGGCGATCATTGCCATGGGCAAGGCTGGTGCTCAGGAGCTGAACTACATATCGGATGTCGACGTCGTCTACGTGGTCGGCCCGGCCGATCCGGGCGCGGGCGAGCAGACGGAGGCGGGGGAGGAGGAGATTGTGCGGATCGGGACGCAGTTGGCCACCGAGATCGCCCACGTCACCTCCGCCTCCGGAACCGAGCCGCCACTGTGGCCGCTGGACACGGCGCTGCGCCCCGAGGGCAAGGACGGGGCGCTGGTACGAACCTTGGACTCGCACCTGGCCTACTACCAGCGCTGGGCCTCCTCGTGGGAGTTCCAGGCGCTGCTCAAGGCGCGCGCCTGCGCCGGTGATCGGGACCTCGGCGCCGCCTATGAGGCCGGGGTCGCACCCCTGGTGTGGGCTGCTAGCCGGCGGGAGAACTTCGTGGATGACGCCCGGTCAATGCGGCGCCGTGTGGAGAGCGAGTCAGCGCACTCGGGCCCTGATGACAGGCGGATCAAGCTCGGCCCCGGGGGCCTGCGGGACGTGGAGTTCACTGTGCAGTTGCTCCAGCTGGTCCACGGGCGCGTTGATGAGCGGCTGCGCGCGCGTAGCACGCTGGATGCGCTGGCGCAGCTCTCGGCCGCTGGTTATGTGGGGCGGGCGGATGGGGCCGAGCTTGCCGACTGCTACCGGATGCTGCGGCTACTGGAGCACCGCACCCAGTTGCTGCGTATGCGTCGCAGCCACATGCTGCCGGCGGGGCGTACAGACTTGCGCAGCATCGGCCGGGGCATCGACCGTCGGCGGCTGCACGATCCTGACGCGGTGCGCAAGCTGTTCAACTCGGTGCGGCGCCGGGTGCGTGCGCTGCACGAGGAGATCTACTACCGGCCGCTGCTGAGCGTCGCGGCCAGCCTGAGCACCGAGGAACTGACGCTGACTCCGGACGCCGCCCGGGAGCGGCTGGCGGCCTTCGGCTACCTGGACCCCGACGGCGCCCTGCACCACATCCAGGCGCTCACCGAGGGGGTCAGTCGGCGTGCGGCCATCCAGCGCCAGCTGCTGCCGGTGATCATCGGCTGGATCGGGCAGGGCCCCGATCCCGACGCCGGCCTGCTTTCCTTCCGCCGCCTGTCGGAGTCAATCGGCGGATCCCACTGGTATCTGGCCATGCTGCGGGACTCGCCGGTGGCCGCCCGCCGCCTGTGCCAGGTGCTGTCCGGGGCCCGCTGGACCACCGACCGGCTGGCCGAGCGCCCCGAGTCGATCACCTGGCTCGATGACGACGCCGAGTTGACGCCCCGTGCGCCCGGAGCGATTTGCGCTGAGACCGAGCGGGTGCTGCGACGTCGTGCCTTCACCGCTGCGGACGCCGCCGGCCTGGAGCGGCAGGCCGCGGAGGCGATCCGCGCGGTCATGGGCGTGCGTAACCGGGAGCTGATCCGCGCCGCCCTGGCGGACTCCCTTGACGGCGTGGATCCGGCGCGTACCGCGCGGATTCTGGGCGACGCCACTGACGCCGTCCTGGGTGCCGCCCTCACTGTTGCCACGGGCCTGGTGATCGCCGAGCGCGACGGGCAGGGCGCCGTTGCCGCTGGGCCCGATGCGGACGGGAGCTGGCCGGCCGCCACCGCCGACCACGCCATAATCGCCATGGGGCGGCTGGGCGGAGGGGAGATCACTTACACCTCCGACGCTGACGTGCTGTTCGTGCACGAGCCGCGCCCCGGGGCGGATGCCGATGTGGCGGCCGCGGAGGCGGAGGCGGTCGCCAAGTGGGTTGCCCGCCTGCTGGCCCAGGCGCGCCCGCACTCCCTGGTGGTGGATACCGGCCTGCGTCCGGAGGGGCGCCAGGGGCCGGTCAGTCGCAGCCTGGAGTCCTACGCCGAGTACTACGAGCGCTGGGGCTCGGTGTGGGAGCGGCAGGCCCTGCTGCGCGCCCGCGCTTGCGCCGGCGACGCGGGCTTGGGGGAGCGCTTTGAGGAGCTGATCAACCCGCTGCGGTGGAATCCGGAGGGGCTGGATGAGGCCGGCCTGCGGGAGATCCGGCGGCTGAAGGCCCGCATGGAGGCCGAGCGGCTGCCGCGCGGCGCCGATCCGAGTCGGCATCTCAAGCTGGGCCCCGGCGGCCTGTCCGACGTCGAGTGGTCGGCCCAGGTGCTGCAACTGACCCAGGCGGCCCGCGTGCCGGGGCTGCGCACCACCTCGACGCTGGAGGCGCTGTCCGCCGCCACACAGGCGGGCCTGCTCGGGGTCGACGACGCCGGCAGGCTCACCGCTGCCTGGGTGCTGGCCTCCCGGGTGCGTGCCGCCACCGTGCTCGGCACCGGCCGTGAGGGTGGGCAGCGGGTGCAGGTACTGCCCACCGACCAGCGGGAGATCCGCCTGGTTGCCCGGCTTCTGGGGATCCCGGCCGGAAGCGAGCGGGACCTTGAGGACATTTACCGCCGAACGGCCAGGCACGCGCGGCGCGTGGTTGAGCACGTGGTGTTCGGTGATGCCGCCCCGGCCCGCCCCGCCACCCCGCCCCGGGCGGCGGCCGCTCGGGGATCCCGCATGCCCGCACCTGGTAAGACGGTACGGCGGGTACCACCTGGCCGCCCGAACGGGGGGCGGCGGGGGAGCGGGCCTCGCGGCGCCGGACCTTACCCGTGGTCTTGAGCATGTTGTCCGCCGACGTCGCGGAGCGGTCGAGGCGCCTGGCAGGATAGGCGCCGTGAAGCTTCTTCTTGTCCGCCACGGCCGAACTTTCGCGAATGTTGCCGGCGCTTTGGACACGGCATTGCCCGGTAACCCACTAGACGCCGTCGGCGTGGAGCAGGCCTCCCTGCTGCCCGCGCGCCTGGAGTCGAGCGGGGATCTGGATGCGATCTCCTCGCTGTGGGTCTCACCGATCCAGCGCGCCCGGGAGACGATTGCCCCGATCGAGCGGGCCACGGGCCTGGCGGCCCGCATCCGGCCCGGCCTGCGTGAGGTGCTGGCCGGTGAGATGGAGATGAACACCGATGTGCGCTCGGTGGCCTGCTACACGGACACCACTCGCTCCTGGATGGTGGGGCGCACGGCGGCGCGCATCCCCGGCAGCCCCGAGGACGGCGCGGATACCTTCGCCCGGTTCAATACGGTTGTGGAGGAGATCTACAACTCCACCCGCACCGGCGGCACTGCACTGCTGGTTGCGCACGGCACCATCCTGCGCCTGTGGGTGGCGCTGGCGGCGGCCGCGGCCGGGGGTGCGGACCCGGCCTGGATCGCCAACCACCCCATGCGCAACACGGCAGTCAGCGTGGTGGAGGGAGACCCGGAGTCAGGCTGGCGGCTGGTCGACTGGGACGAGGGCACCTGGCGGGCCGACGCCGTGCGGTAGGTGGGCGGTCGGGCTGATTGCCGAGGCTGCTGGACGCGATTACTCGGGGTCTGACTCGCCCTGTATGAAGCTGCGAATGGAGCGTGCATCGTCAGGTGAAAACTCGGCCAGGAACGGCGAGAGCAACGCATTAACTTTGGCCTGATGACCCGCGTCGAAAAGCGACTTCAGACCGGATAGTCCCTGCGTGAGGGTGTCCTTGGGGTTGGCGCTCTCTGGCGCCCTTCGGACCAGAAACATGCACGCCCGGGCAAAGAGTTCAGGCACGCCTAGATTTTGTGCGTATGAAGCGACAGAAGCTGCAATTCCCAGTACCTGAGCAGATGTGGAACAACGCTCTGTGTGATCCATGGCGGCGCCAAACGCGCGGATGACCGCATCTGCCGAGTCGCCGCGGAGTTGGGCGAGCATGCCGAGCTGGTGGTGGGTGGTGGCGATGCCGGCCTGGTCGCCCAGCCGCTCCTTGATCTTGAGGGAGTGCTGGTAGTGCTCCTCGGCCTGCTCGTAGTCGCCACGGAGATAGTTGAGGTTGCCGAGCTGGTGGTGGGTGGTGGCGATGCCGGCCTGGTCGCCCAGCCGCTCCTCGATCTTGAGGGAGTGCTGGTAGCGCTCCTCGGCCTGCTCGTAGTCGCCGCGGGCCTGGGCGAGAATGCCGAGCTGGTGGACCCAGACGGCGCGGCGGATGTCGGACAAGCTGCTGCCGCGAAGCTGCTGATGCGCGAGGGAGAGCTCCTCATCCCACCAGGCAATGGTATGAAGAATACTCGCAGTGTCCTGTGCAACGTTGTCAGCGGCCTCCACGTCGCCAGAGCGGGAGTAGTGGTGCCGTGCCTCGAGCAAGTCGTGCGCATCCATGGGCCCAGAGCTGGCATCTTGCGGGCGCATCCGGTAGCTCCAACACCAATACTCGGCGGCACGCCGATGCCGTTCGGCGGCAAGCTCTTCCATCTCGCCATTCGGGCGGGCGGTAGCCGCAACACGTTCCAGGGCCTCCGCCAGCCAACGGTGAACGAAGAACCTGGTGTCCTCACCGTCCCCGAGCGTGATGACCGTAAGCAGCGTGGATCCAACGAGCTCATGGAGCAGATCGTGCAGCGGCAGATCTGTCGTCGGAAGGCCGAGCGAGGCATCCTCGTCGGCAGAGGCCTTGGCGGGAGGAACCTCATCGCCGACGGCGAAGAGTACTGCGGCTGCATTGACCGG
This sequence comes from Actinomyces sp. 594, assembly GCF_019325145.1. NCBI lineage: Bacteria > Bacillati > Actinomycetota > Actinomycetes > Actinomycetales > Actinomycetaceae > Actinomyces > Actinomyces sp. 594. Next base: position 13,909 of record NZ_PIZC01000039.1, on the reverse strand, counting down.
CTCACGGAAGACGGCCATACCCAGCAGGAGGCGTTGAGCGTCGCTGCTCAGGGTCTCCAGCAACTGGGGGAGAAGCACATCGTCGGCCGCGACCGTGACGGAGTCGGCAATGGCGGCATCAAGCGTGCGCCCTTCCGCCAGCCATTCCTCCGGACTAACGCCTTCGGGAAGGCTGCTGCGGAGCCGTCCACGCAACTCGGTGGTGATTCGGGATAGGCGTCCCACTCCCCGGTTCAGCAGCGCATCCACTGTCTCCAGGGTTCGGGGATGCCCGCCCACACCCGCCCACAGGGTACGCAGATCGGAGATATCCAGAGCATCCAGCTGCGGCAAGGACCAGGCCAGGTGAGTGGTCTCGGCAAAGCTCAAGGGCTCCAGGGCAATCCACTCCAGCGCCGTCGTAGCGTCCTCGGGCAGGGTGAAGCGGTAACGGCAGGTCACCAGCAGCCTGCCACGGCCGGGAGCAGCCAGGAACTGCGCCAGGAACTCGGCAAGCAGGGGATCGGTCAGGCGATAGGCGCCGTCGGTGAAGGTGAGATTGTCCTCGAAGTTGTCCAGTACCAGGATGAGGGGAAGTTGTTGCAGCAGCGTGCCTTGCAGCAGTTCCAGGCGCTCGGACCAACCGATTTTGGTGTTGGCCAGCAGTCCCAGCAACTGGTTCACCTCGGGATCGGTGAGCTGATCACTGAAGGTGATGCGCAGGCGGGACACGATGCGCTGGAAGAGCTCCTCAACTAATACCGTGCCACTCATATCAACCACAAGCACCGGCTGCAGCTCAGCGGTACGGCGGAGGACCTCTGCGGTCAGTGTTGACTTTCCGATGCCTCCAATCCCGTGAAACACCACGCCGGCATGGGTATCGGAGAGCAGCAATCGGGGCACGCGCAGCTGCTCCCGGCGTCGTCCCACGAAGAATCCGGTGCCCAACGAGGGCAGTGAGTTCATCGCGCGCACGGAAGCCAGCGGCACCGACGACTGCGCTTTCTTCTCTGGTGGCGCGGTGATCTGCTGCCCGCAGCTGGAGGCCTGGACGGTTACCACGCTCCAGCCCGCCAGCACCTGCTCGGTTTGATGGCGCGGATTCGAGCTTTCGGCGCATATCCGTCCGACCTCACGACGCGCCTGGGCCAGGGCATAAACAGGATCCGGCTGCGGCGCCGCAGCAAGCTCGGCGTAAACCTTGGAGAACACCAGGGTGGCATAGTGGTCAGAGACCGCGTCCTCCGTGCCAATGACAATCGGCGCCCCGGCAGCCACAAGCTCATCGGCGAAGGAGGCAGTCTCTGCATCCGCAGACGCATTGGTCTCACAGGCGGCCAGGCAAATCAGCGGCGGCATACCGCCAACCGGGATTGCCTCCTTAATGAGCTCCTGCGCGCTGACGCGCCGGGCGGCACCTCGCTCGTCCTCGAGTACGAGCAAGCCGGCGGCACCGTGACCCGAGATGTGCAGGACGTGCGGGTTCTCCTGTTCCAGAGCCCGCCGGATCTCCCCGGTGGTGGCGAACTGGACTATCCGGACCCCCGCATTGGCGCTACGCGCCTCGCGGACGGCGGTGGTGATAGCCCGCAACTCCGCCTGGTAGTCCAGTGCATCGGCCCCGCCCTCAATCGGGGAGGCGATCGCCACCACAATCCGCAGTGGTCCGGGCACGCGCCGCGTGGCCGGGGAGGCCACCGCCTTGCGGAAGAAGGTAACCAGGTGATGCAGGGCCAGCGGCTGCCTGGTTCCCGGCACATGCATTGCCTCCCAGGGGAGGTGGCGCAGGTCCTGCCGTGCGGTGACGTCAAGCGCCAGCTCCACGGGCACGGTCTGAGCCTCAGCCTTGGCAATGATTTGGGAGAGCGCTGCTCCAGCCTTACCCGGCAGGAAGACCCGTGCGAGCGCGGCGCCCATCTCATCCAGCGCATCCAACAGTGGGGTGCGGTCCCGATCCTGGGTCGCTGAATGATGCGCCGGTAGTGGGCGGCCGACCCGAGCCAGCCGTAGGCGTTCCGCAGGACCAAACAGTTCAGCCTTGGAACTAACCGTCGCGCTCGCTTCGACGCTCAGCGCCGAACAGGAGACTGTTACCAAGTCACCCGGCCCGAGGCGAATCTTCGTTTGCAAGGCCTCGGTGGGACGCGGCTCACCCTCAAGCTCAACCTCCAGCCAGCGGCGGCATGACCTGACCACCGACTCCGCGCCGACGGCGAACACCCGGTCGCGGCCCCAGCCGTCGGGGGAGTTGTAGCGGCTCGTCACCATGCCGATGACAGCCCCGCCGTCGGCCAGCACGACCGGCGCTCCCGACATTCCCGGCTGCGCGCCGGAGGCCTTCACGGTCAAATGCTCAACAGCGCCGTCGTTGGAGGAATCCCAGCCGTCCAACTGTCCGCTGGTGCTGGATGCAGTAACAACGCGCTCGGCAGCAGTATCGGGGCGCCTGGAGACGCCGGTAATGCTTACGGCGGCACCAGGTTGTATCCCAGCGGTGGTTGCGAGCCGTGCTGGCTCGGCCGACCAAGTTGAGGCCTCCACCTCTAGCAGGGCCAGGTCCAGAACCAGGTCTAGGTGCAGGACGCGAGCGCGAAGGGTTGCCGCGGTGGAACTCAAGCCTTGACGCAGGCGGATCTGCGGAGCGGGGGAGTTCCCCTCGGGGACGGGTGCTGCGGCGTCGGGTACCGCCAGTGCGGCGTGCGCTTGCACCAGATTCACGCCGACGGCGCTCAGAACATGCGCCGCGGTGACCACCTTCCCGGGACTTGCCAACCAGCAGGTGCCAACAGCCTCATCGGACTCGTTCAGAACCACCCCGAGGTAACCGGGCACCGCGGCGGCTGTCATACGGCGCCCCGGTTGCCGGAGACGTTAGTGAACTTCATGGATACCGCCAGCGAAGCCGTGGTAGTGGAGGAGGCGACGACGACAGTGCCAGTGGTAGACAGGCTCAGTCCCATCTGGATCGTAATCTCATCGGGTGGCTCCGCCTGGTCGCACACTCGACGGACCGTATCTGCGGCCTGATGCGCTGCGGCCTCAATCACGTCCCCTGCCCGCTCGAACAGATCCGCCGCACGGTCCCGCACACCGGCCAGCTCCTCGCGTCCGGGGGCACGAACAACCTCAATGAGGACCTCTTGGTCACCAATACGACCGTTGATCAGCTGCGTGTCCATGAGGCTCCAGGGAAGCGGTGGGAATGAAGGTGTCGCAGATCACTCTAGCGGCAGCTGGAGGGGCGGCACACGCAACCTGGTCACAATACGGACGCGAGGAAGGCCTGAGTGCGCTCCTGAGTGGGGTGGTCCAGTACCTCGAGCGGGTTGCCCGACTCGCACACCAGGCCGCCGTCCATGAAGACCAGCTGATCGCCGACCTCCCGGGCGAAGCCCATCTCGTGGGTGACCACCACCATGGTCATGCCGTCGGCCGCCAAGTCCTGCATCACCTGCAGCACCTCGCCCACGAGCTCGGGGTCCAGGGCGGAGGTGGGCTCGTCGAAGAGCATCAGCTCCGGGTCCATCGCCAGCGCCCGGGCGATCGCCACCCGCTGCTGCTGCCCGCCCGACAGCTGCGAGGGGTAGTGGTCCAGCCGGTCGCCCAGCCCCACCCGCTCCAGCAGCTGCACACCGCGCGCACGTGCCTGCTCCCTGGGCATGTGCCGCACATGGATCGGAGCCTCAATGACATTGCCCAGAGCCGTCATGTGGGGGAACAGGTTGAAGCGCTGGAAGACCATGCCGATCTTGGAACGCTGCGCGGCGCGCTGCTTATCCGTCAGGGCGTGCAGCTGCACGGTGCCGTCCGGGCGCTGCTCCTCCCGCATGCCGATCAGCTCTCCGTCCACCCACACACGTCCGGCGTCAATGGTCTCCAGCTCATTGATGCAGCGCAGCAGCGTGGACTTGCCGGACCCAGAGGGGCCCACCAGCACCGTCACCGAACCGGGCTCTACGACCAGGTCGATGCCCTTCAGGACGTGCAGCTCCCCGAAGAACTTGTGCAGGCCGGCAATACGCACCTTGGGGACGCCGGACTGCGCCGCCGCGGCCGTGTTCGATGTGCTCATGGGGTGACCTCCAGGAAGGGGGAGTCCTTGGTGGTGTGTGAGTCGAGAATCGCCTGCTGGCGGGCGGACATGCCCCGCCCGCCGCTGGACTTGGACGAGCCGTCAAAGCCACGGCCGTAGTAGCGCTCTATGAAGTGCTGCCCCACCATCAGGATCGAGGTGATGATGATGTACCACAGGGCCGCCACGATCAGCAGGGGAATCGTCTGGTAGGTGTAGGAGGCATACGAGTTGGTGACGAAGGTCAGGTCCAGGGTGAAGGGGACCGCCAGTACCAACGAGGTGGTCTTAAGCATGGAGATCGTCTCATTGCCGGTGGGCGGCACGATCACCCGCATGGCCTGCGGCAGCACGATACGGCGCAGAATCTGCCCCTTGCTCATGCCCAGTGCACCGGCCGCCTCGGTCTGGCCGGGGTCCACGCTGGCCAGGCCGGAGCGGACGATCTCGGACAGGTAGGCGCCCTCATTGATGCCCAGCCCCAGCACCGCCGCCACGAACGGGGTGAACACCGTGGTGGTGCGGAAGGTGATCAGCTCCGGCCCGAAGGGAATACCCAGGCTCAGGTACTGGTACAGGGCCGACAGCGCCCCCCAGAACACCAGCTGGGTGTATATCGGGGTGCCGCGGAAGAACCACAGGTACGCCAGTGACACGCCGCGCAGCACCGGATTGGAGGACTGCCGCATAACCGCCGTCGTCACCGCCAGCACAATGCCGATCAGCATGGCCAGGAAGGTCAGCAGCAGTGTCCAGCCGACCGCCCGCACCACGTGCACCTCCCGGAAGAAGAACCACACGGTGCCCCAGTGGAATTTCTCATTGGTCAGCAGTGCGTGGATGAACATCGCGCCCAGGACGGCCACAATCGTGGCGCTGATCCAGGTGCCGGGCCGCGGCACCGGCTTGGGGCGGTTCAGTTGCACCGGCTGCTCGGTGCCGGACAGAGCCGCGGCGGAAGCGGGCTGAGTTGTCATGGTAGTGATCACTGCTCCACGTTCGGGTTCAGCTCGGCGGTGGTAAGAGCGGCGTCCTCAATGCCCCACGCATTCAGGATCTCCTCCCAGGTTCCGGAATCCATGAGGTACTGGACGGCCGCCTGTATGGCGGCGTTGAACTGCGGATCGTCCTTGGTCAGGACAATGGCCTGGGGCAGGGCGTCCTCGATCTCACCTACGGTCTCCACCGCCCCATCAGTCAGCTCGACGGCGTATCCCGCCACCGTGGAGTCGGAGTAGACGGCATCAACCACGTGCCCAATCAGGCCCGTGGTGGCCTCCGACTGGGAGGAGTAGGAGCGCACCGAGATCGCGGGCAGCCCGGCATCGGTGCAGGCGGCGGAGTCGGCGTTCATCGCGTCTTCCTGGGCGGTACCGGTCTGCACCCCGATGGTCAGGCCGCACAGGTTCATGTGGTCGGAGGGGTCCACGCCCTCGGGGTTTCCTGCCACCACGTTGAAGCGGGAGCCCACGTTGATGTAGGCCACCATGTCCATGGCGGACTCGCGCTCGGCGGTGACCGTGAAGGAGGAGATGCCGGCGTCGTACTTCGAGCCGATGGCGGCGATGATGGAGTCGAACTCGGCGGTATGCGTGGTGGAGTCCACCCCGAGGACGGCGGCAATGGCCTTAGTCAGGTCCACGTCGTAGCCGATTGCGGTGCCGTCGGTGTCCAGGAACTCCGCGGGCGCGTAGTCCGTGGAGGCGGCCACGTCCAGCACGCCGTCCGCCAGGGCGCCTTCGGGAAGCATGGCGATGATGTCCTCCTGCGCCTGAATGCCGGAGGTGTCATAGCCAGTGAAGGCGCCGTCACCGGCGGCCTGGGAGGATCGCCAGTCGGCGGCATTCGTGCAGGCGGACAGCGGCAGCGTCAGTGTGAGCGCCAGGCACAACCCGCCGACCAGGCGTGCCCCGCGGGCAAGGGCGGATGTCATCACACGGCTCCTTCTGGTAGCGGACCAAAGCCACCGACAGGATATCCATAACAGAGCATAGATATGCAAACAGTCGGGCCGGCGTCGACGTGAGGCGCGGCCTACAGGTCGTAGTAGAGCTCGAACTCATAGGGGTGCGGGCGCTGCCGCATAGGGGCGATCTCATTGGTGCGCTTGTAATCGACCCAGGTCTCGATCAGGTCCGAGGTGAACACGTCGCCCGCGGTCAGGTAGTCATGATCCGCCTCAAGCGCCTCCAGGGCCTCGTCGAGCGTGCCCGGCAGCTTGTCGATGTCGTGGTAGTCCTCGGGAGCCAGCTCGTACAGGTCCTTGTCCACGGGCTCGCGCGGCTCGATCCGGTTGCGGATGCCGTCGATGCCGGCCATTAGCGTGGCCGCGAAGGCCAGGTACGGGTTGGCCGAGGGGTCGGGCACGCGGTACTCGATGCGCTTGGCCTTGGGGGAGGAGCCCGTAACCGGGATGCGGATGCAGGCGGAGCGGTTGCGCGCCGAGTACACCAGGTTCACCGGCGCCTCGAAGCCCGGCACTAGCCTGTGGAAGGAGTTGACCGAAGGGTTGGTAAAGGCCAGCAGGCTGGGCGCGTGGCGGAGTATGCCGCCGATGTACCAACGGGCCAGGTCGGACAGCTGCCCGTAGCCGCGCGCGTCGAAGAACAGCGGCTTGCCGTCCTTCCACAGCGAGTGATGGGTGTGCATGCCGGAGCCGTTGTCGCCGAAAATCGGCTTGGGCATGAAGGTGGCGGTCTTGCCGTTGCGCCAGGCCTCGTTCTTGACGATGTACTTGAACTTCATCATGTCGTCCCCCGCGGCCAGCAGGGAGGCGAAGCGGTAGTTGATCTCCTGCTGCCCGGCGGTGCCCACCTCATGGTGGGCGCGCTCGATCGCGAGCCCGGACTCAATGCAGGTGCTCACGATCCGGTCGCGCAGGTCGGCCATCTGGTCATTGGGGGACACGGGGAAGTAGCCGCCCTTGAAAGCGGTCTTGTACCCCTTGTTCCCACCCGGCTCATCGCGGCCGGTGTTCCAGGCCGCCTCCGCCGAGTCGATCAGGTACCGGGTGGAGGCCGGGGTGGTCTCGTACTGGATGGAGTCGAACAGGTAGAACTCGGCCTCGGCGCCGATGTAGCAGGTATCCGCAATGCCGGTGGAGCGCAGGTAGTCCTCCGCCTTGGCGGCGATCGAACGCGGGTCGCGGGCGTAGACCTCGTCGGTGAAGGGATCCACGATCGAGAAGTTGATCACCAGCGTGCGCTGCTCGCGGAAGGGGTCCAGGAAGGCAGTGGTGACATCGGGGATGAGCTTCATGTCCGACTCGTGGATAGCGGTGAAGCCGCGGATCGAGGAGCCATCGAACATGAGGCCGTCGGTGAGCGCCTCATCCTTGAAGGCGGCCACCGGAATCGTGAAGTGCTGCATGACCCCGGGCAAGTCGCAGAAGCGCACATCGACCAGCTGCACCCCCTCGCGCTCGATGTAGGCCAGCGCTTCTGAAGCGTCACTGAACATGTAGTTCCTCCAACGGGGTATGAGTCTGGTGAGCACGCCGCGGGTGCAGGCAGACTAGGGCAGCGTAGTGTCGCGAAGGTGGCGCGAATGTGTCCGCGGTGTTTCGCCGCTGCGCGGATGGGGTTGCGTGCGGGCGGCGGGGGAGTCAGCGGCCCCGGATCGCCCGGCGGTCGGGGCGGATATTGTTGGGGTCCAGGTACTTCGGGATCGGCAGGCCCTTAGAGGACAGGGAGGACAGGCGCTTGGCCACGCGGTCGATCTCGGTGTTGGTCAGCTTGGTGGGCTTGGTGGGCAGCCGCCGCAGAGTGCGCTCCAAGTGGATGAGCCTGACCTGCCCCTCCGCGGTGCCGACGGAGATGACGTGCACCGGCACGGTGGACAGGATGCGCCGCAGGGTCTTCTTCTCTTCCTCAATCAGGTGCTGGGTGCGGCCGGGGGAGCCCTCTGCCACAAGCACCACGCCCGGGCGGCCCACCAGCCGCCACACAAGGTCCTGCCCCTTGGGGCTGAAGGCGACCGGCTGCTCCTCCACGTACCAGCCGCGGCCGGCCTGGTCTAGCACTGCCTTGACGGCTCCGGGGCGCCCCTCGATCTGCATGTAGGAGGCGCGGCGCGTCGCCAGGCTGAGCACGACCATGTCCGCCATGAGCGCGAACACCACGGCCATCAGCAGCCAGTACCACAGCGCCTGGCTGGTAACGGCGGCCAGCACCCCGGCAAGCACCAGCAGGGCCACCGCGATGCCGAGAAGCGCCCACCCGATCCACGGGTAACTGCGCCGCGAGATCGTATAGGAGTCTTTGAGGTTCTGGGCTACCTGTGCGAGGCGCCGCTTCTTCTTCGGCTGGGCGCTTTGGGCTGTGCTCACGCCTACAACTCTAGCCGACGACGGCGGCCGTCAGGAGGCCTGGCGCCCGGCGAGCAGGGAGGAGGCCTCCTGACGGGCGGTGCCGGGCTCGGCCAGGTCGCGCATGTTGTCCGGGATCGGCCGGCCCGTGGCCTGCATGGCCCGCGCCCACAGCATGCCGGAGCGGTAGGAGGAGCGCACCATCGGGCCACTCATGGCCGCGCTGATCCCCATCTGCTCCGCCAGGGCCGCCAGCTCTACGAACTCCTGCGGCTTGACCCAGCGGTCGATCGGGTGGTGCAGCTTGGACGGCCGCATGTACTGGGTGATCGTCAGGATGTTGACGCCCGCATCCACGAGGTCCGCAATCGCCTGCTCGATCTCGGCACGGGTCTCACCCATTCCCAGGATCAAGTTCGACTTGGTCAGCAGCCCCGCCCGTGACGCGCGTGCCAGCACGTCCAGGCTGCCCTCATAGGAGAAGGCCGGGCGGATCTGCCTGAAGATGCGCGGCACCGTCTCCAGGTTGTGGGCGAACACCTCGGGGCGGGAGCTGAAGACCTCCTGCAGGGCATCCTGGCGGCCCCGGAAGTCCGGCACCAGCAGCTCGATCCCGCAGCCCGGGACGCGTGCGTGCACCTGCCGGGCCGTCTCGGCGTAGAGCCAGGCACCGCCGTCGGGCAGGTCATCGCGGCACACGCCAGTCACGGTGGCGTAGCGCAGCCGCATCTCGGCGATTGACTTGGCTACTCGCTCCGGCTCGCCGGGGTCATACTCCGTGGGGCGTCCGGTGGCAATGTTGCAGAAGTCGCAGCGGCGCGTGCACATGCTGCCCGCAACCAGGAAGGAGGCCTCGCGATCGTTCCAGCACTCGTAGACGTTGGGGCAGTTCGCCTCGGCGCAGACGGTATGCAAGTCATTGCTGCGCACCAGGTTGCGCACGTCCTGGTAGGTCTCGGTGACCTCGGCGCGGGTGCGCAGCCACTTCGGCTTGTGCTCGATCGGTGTCTGGGCATTGCGCGCCTCCACGCGCAGCAGGCGGCGGCCTTCGGGTGCGACGGCGTCGGGCACTGGCACTCCTCTGGAACGTAGGACCATGGTTTGCTCAGCTTACGCCCGCTGCCGCGAGAAGTGGGACCGAGGGCCCACGATGTCGCCCGGGTGTCGCCGATAACGGTGCTAGGCGTCGGCCATCAGCGGGGCCAGGTGTTTGCTCAGCGCGGACATAAGCGGGCCGGCTAGCTGGAGGGAGTCGTAGCGGGTGCCGAGCTCCGCGGCCAGTGAGGTAACCCCGGCATCGGTAATCCCGCAGGGAATAATACGGTCCAGGTCAAAGGCGGCCAGATCGGGGGCGACATTCAGGCCAATACCGTGCATGGTCGTGCCCCGGGCGACCCGGACCCCCAGGGCGCAGATCTTGCGCTCCGGCGCGCGGCTGCCGTCGTGCCTCAGGCCGGCCGGAACCCACACTCCCGAGCGGCCCTTGACACGCACGGTGCTCACACCGAGACCCGAACAGACCTCCATCACCGCCGCTTCCAGCGCACGCACGTACTTGATGACGTCGATCGGCGGCGCGAGGCGAATAATCGGATACGCCGTGAGCTGCCCCGGACCGTGCCACGTGGTCTTGCCTCCCCGGTCAACGTCTACTACGGGCACCTGCTCGGGGCCCACCCGCGGGCCCTCGGGACGCTCCCATGAGTGGGTTCTGCGCCCCACCGTGTACACGCTCTCATGCTCCAGCAGCAGAACCGTGCCGGGCCTGCCAGCGGCTACCGCGGCGTGGACCTGCTGCTGAAGAGCCAGTCCTTCCGAGAAGGGCACCAGCCTGGATCCCAGGCCGACGTCGACTCGCTCCAGTTGCTGCACGGCGGCAGCCTAGACGACTCCCTCCCGGGCGGGACAGGCCCACAGCCGACCGAGCCGCCGACGGGGCCTAGCCGCGTAAAAAGGCCTTTCCGGCCACGACCGGGAAGGGAAGATGTGACGGGTTATCCACAGGTCGGCAATTGCCTCTGGCCGTGGCCGGGACAGCCGGGGACCATGGTGGTCATGGGAACCAGACAACACCGCGGCCGCCGCCGGCCGGAGCACCGGGGCGACGCCGCCCACGCGCTACCCCCTGAGCTCCTGGACGCCCTCACCGGCTCGGGACTCGCGGTCGGGGCACCCATGGGTTCTGACACGCCGGGGCGCCGCGCACCGCGCCGGGGCCTGGACGCCGACGGGCGCGACGTGGTCATACACCTGCTCGACCTGCCCGATGACGCCGGCGGTGCGCGCACACTGCGCCGTCTTAATGAGATGCGCACGCTGGTCCACCCCGGCATCGCTCCCGTGCGCGACGTCATCTTTCTTCCCGGAGACCGCGCAGCCGTCACGGTAGACCTGGTCACCGGCGCAGACCTTGCCGTGGTCCTCGGGGCGCGCGGCGGACTGACCCGCGCCGAGGCCGCCCGGGTCCTGGACGACGTCGGCAGTGCTCTGGCCCACTTGCACGCTCACGGTGTGGCGCACGGGGACGTCTCGCCGGCGAACATCATGGTCACCACCGAGGGCGGGCTGGTGCTGGTGGACCTGTTCGGCGGCGTGCTGGAAACTGGGACCGACGGCTGCGCGGCCCCTGAGCGACGCAGCGGCGGGCCGGCGACGCCAGCATCCGACGTATATGCCCTTGCAGCCCTGCTGCGGGAGTGCTCATCCGGCTCCGCTGCCCTGCAGACACGCTTGGCGCGGATCCTCGCCGACGCGCTGGACCCCGACCCGCAATCGCGTCCCAGCGCCCGTGCCCTGGCGGCTCGCGCCCACGAGATCGCCAGGCCAGGGCGCCTGGTCCTGCCCGATGGCGCCCGCCTGGCCGCGGGTGCCTTGCGCGCGGCGGCAGCCAGGCCCACCCGCGTCGTCGCCTCGCGGCGGCTGCGCCCGCGCCGCCGCAGTCGCGTTGCCGCAGTGGCGCGACTGGCTGGAGCCTGCCTCGTCGGGCTGTTGGGCGCTATTGCGGCGGCAGGGCTCTTAGGCGTGGGACCGGCCGCACACGTAGTACCGCCTTCTGACGTGCAGGCCAGCGCGTCCGCGCAGCCGGTGCAGTCGGAGCAGTCGGCGCAGACCGGGGATGAGTCCCTGACCGACGTGGTGGTAAACCTCACGGCACGGCGCGATGCTGCGTTGAATGCGGCCGATCCCGCAGCGCTGGCGGAGACGACTGTGCCCGGCTCGCCCGCTGCGGAGGCCGATACCGCAACGCTGGAGGCACTAGCGGCTGCGGGGGAGAGCGTCGCGGACCTGGACACCTCTGTGCTCAGCGTGGTGGAGGTAGAACTGCCTGCCGACTGCGCGCTCACCTGGGACGGTGCCAGGGCGGTGCAGATCCGCCAGTCCCAATCGCCGTCGACGCGGATGACCGCGGACGGCGCGGTGCGTACCGTGCCGGCGCAGGCGGCGCGCGCCGTGGTACTGGTACTCGTGCCCGGGCCGTGGCGGGTAGCCGAGGTGCG